>CANSYK010000031.1 GCA_947651225.1 uncultured bacterium
ACCTTTTCTTTTAGAATTTTCAGGGTTGTTTTACTGTTCAGTTATCAAGGTTGTTCGTGCTAACTTTTTTGTGAGTCAGCGAGATATATGTTACCATATCTTTCCACTCTTGTCAACACTTTTTTTGTTTTTTTTAAATCTTCTTTTGCTGTGATTTTGCAACAGCGTTTTTATACTACCACATCTTTTCATCTTTGTCAACAACTTTTTTGATTTTTCCCAAAATCTTTTCTGTTGTTACACATTACTTTTGTGCGACAGCGAATTATATATTACCATATCCTTCCACTCTTGTCAACACTTTTTTTATCTTTTTTGCAGTTATTGTTATCACTCACTTCGTAACCAACAACAGCAAGACATATATTACCACCCATATTTTCATTTGTCAACACTTTTTTACATTTTTTTCTATTTTTTTGCAGCGCCAGGGTTACTATTCACGGCTGGATACTCAAAACACAACAAACGGTATGGTTCTTCATCTTCCTCAATCTCTGGAAATCGCCCAACCCCCTCATAAAAACGGTTATCTGTATTGTCATCATTGCACATGGAAACTTCACCAATCAGCACATCACCACTGCCAGAAAGAACATCAAAGTCGTGATACTGATGCGGCCATAGTGTAATACTCTCGCCCGGATTAAGCTCTACCGCAGTTCCAGCAGGGACATAATAAGAACGCCCATCGGAATTGACCAGAACATCTGTCTGTGCCAGACCGCCTTCTCCGTCATCATTATATACATGGATCAACAGCGTGCCACCACCACGGTTTATAATATCCTCTGATTTATTCCAGTGAAAATGCATTGGCGAATGCTGCCCTTCTTTTAGCATCAAAAGCTTTTCTGCGTATACTTTCTTATATTTAGGATTGTTTTGATTACCATTGCGGAGTGTAATCAGTGCAAACCCCACTTTTTCCCAATCCCCACAGCCATAATCCGTAATATCCCAACCAAGCATATTATCACGAATCTCATCATATTCATGTCCCTTACTTTCCCATTCTTTTGGTGTCCAACTGCAAAACGGCGGCAAGCAGAATCCATTTTCTTTTGCTAAATCCTCCATCATATGTATTGCCCTGTTAATCTCACTTCGCTTCATAAATATCTCCTCTCTACACTTCTACTTAATCCCCGCACATGCAATAAGCCAATCACCGTTACTATTCATGGCTATTCTAAATATCATTTGAAAAACCATTTACTGTAGTATATTGACTAATACGAAAATAGGGCACCGCCTGTCCTATACAGTGCCCTATTCTTACAAACATTATTTTTTTATTGCCGTTCTTCACATTTCCAGCATCGCCTTTATCCCTGAAAGCTATTAGACGCAAGCCTGTCCACCAATTGATTCATATCTGCATTTTCCGCACGCTTTCTCTCTTCCTCGTGTGCAAGCAGATTTTCTGTAATGGCGTTTCTCTGTTCTTCTTCTGTCATATTATAGAATCTTTTCTTATCCTCGCTGTTCAGCTTTTTTAAAAAATCCAGTCCATCTGGCACATTATCCATATACTTCCTCCTTTTCACTTTCCTATAGACTATTTGCCCGCCATCTATATTACAGGCAATACGAAAGTTCGTATCAGTAGTATATGGTATATTAGGTATAATATTCATTGCTTTGTTATGATTCATACTGTGACACAGCTTAATATTCCTTATACCTGTTGATTTACCCTCAGGCCCTTCATATCTACATCCAGTACAATCTGATCCTGAATCAAAACTTTAATATTGGTCTGCAAATTCTGGGTTGCCTGCTGATCGCCAGATGCCATCTGCATTGCTGCAGAAAATACAGTTTCTTGTAATTCCTGTTCTGATACTTCTTGCTCCGCCTCTTCTTTCTTCATTTTCTCCCTGCGGATCTTTTCTTCCAAAGCTTTTTCCTTTGCTTCGACCTGCTCTTTTTGTGCCTCTTCTGTATCTTCATCAACTTTATCGACACCCTCCTGCAAAAGATCGCCAATTTGCTCTTTTAATGCACTTTTTATCATCTCTTCCGCATCTTTTTGAGCATCTACCATTGGATGCACCTTTAAAAGCGCCTTCTCCGTTGCATGAATTGTGGCATTTTCCACGGCAATATTCTGATGATTACTTTGGATAATATTTCTGTATTTTTCTTCCTCTTTGTCGCACTCTAACATCTCTTTCTGGTATTCTGTCAGTGGCGGCATCTCCTGCAGACGCTTTTCTTCCTCTTCTGTAAACGCAAGTTCTTTATTAAATGGATCTTTTTTTGCTAAATTTGCCTTCTGTACCAGCTCTAAATCTTTCTGCTCCTGACTGTCTGGGTCTATTTCATAGCGTCCCATAATCTCGCCCCGTCGTTCATCAATTGCCTTAATATGCTTATGCGCATCCAGAGCATCCTTTTCAATTTCACCAATGAGATTCTCACTCTCTTTCATTCCCTCATCAATCGCCAAATCTGCTTCAAACTGATCCATCAGGCACTTTACTGCCCTTTTCTGTGCCTGTGCGAATTTATCACTGACCATCTCCTGGCGGTTTATTAAATCGCCCACATATAATGTGTTTCCTCGCAGACGGCTATCCTTATCATTCTGCTTTTCCTTTTTTCTGGTCATTACCTGAAGCAGAATTTTGTCGTTATCCTGAACTGCCTTACTCTCCCCAATTGTAATTCCGTTTCCCATAATTCCCCCATTTCTGCAAAAAGAATAAAATCCATTTTTGCCTGGTTTCTATCCAGAAATCACCTGCCAAAGAACAAGTTGTTTCTGATGATTTCTTACTCTTAGTAACTGTAAATAATCAAACGAACACGCTCTAGTATATATATCGACAAGTGCACACGATGTTTTTAGATTAGGAACTGTAAGAAAATAACTGCGCAGGATATTTCTTTGCGTGTGCAGGCCAAAAACGTAGGCATAGTGGTCTATGCCGAGACTTTTACAATATTTATCATTCTGTCCAGGCAATCGCACACTTCACAGCATGTTTCCAGCCATCAATACACTTTTGCCTTTCCTCTTCTGTTATCATCGGCTCAAAACTTTTATCAATTGCTATATTTCCACGTATCTCCTCTTTGCTTTTCCAGTAACCTACCGCAAGACCTGCCAGATACGCTGCTCCCATTGCGGTACTTTCCACACATTCCGGCCGGAGCACCTTAGTATCAATAATATCCGCCTGCACCTGCATCAAAAAATCATTTGAACTGGCACCGCCATCTACTTTTAAAGCCGAAAGACTGATATTGGAATCTGCCTCCATTGCCTGCAGTACATCATTTACCTGATAGGCAACAGATTCTAAAGTTGCCCGTATGATATGATATTTATTAACGCCTCGTGTCAGCCCCACAATCGTTCCCCTTGCATACTGGTTCCAATAAGGAGCGCCTAGCCCGGTAAACGCCGGAACAACATAGCAGCCATTTGTATCGGATACTTTTTGTGCCATATATTCTGAATCCTCTGCTGAGTCAATCAGGCGTATTTCATCCCTAAGCCACTGAACGGAGGCTCCCGCAATAAAAATAGATCCCTCCAGCGCATAGGTCACTTTGCCATCAATTCCCCACGCTATCGTAGTAACCAATCCATTTTCCGAAAATACAGGCACTTCTCCTGTATTCATCAAAAGAAAACACCCAGTACCATAAGTGTTCTTTGCTTCTCCTTTCTGAAAACAAGTCTGTCCGAAAAGAGCCGCATGCTGATCACCAGCCGCACTTCCAATCGGAATTGCACCACCCAGATAAGAGGCATCTGTCACCCCATACAATTCGCTGGAAGAACGTACCTCTGGCAACATACACAAAGGAATATTAAGCTCCTCTAAAATTTCTTTATCCCATTGCAGTTCCTTGATGTTGTACATCATAGTACGCGAAGCATTGGAATAATCTGTCACATGAACCCGTCCCTTTGTCAACTTCCAAATCAGCCATGTATCAACTGTTCCAAAAAGCAACCCTCCTTTTTCAGCATGTTCTCTGGCACCTTCTACATTATCCAGAATCCACTTTAACTTTGTAGCTGAAAAATAGGCATCAATCACAAGCCCTGTTTTTTTTCGAAAAAAATCAGTCAGCCCTTTTTTCTTTAAGCTATCACAATATTCAGAAGTCCGGCGGCACTGCCATACAATAGCATTATACACCGGTTCCCCTGTTTCCTTATCCCATACAATCGCTGTTTCTCTTTGATTCGTAATACCAATTGCCGCAATCTCTTCCGCAGACACTCCAACATTCGACATGGCCTCCACTGCCACTCCAAGCTGTGTAGACCAGATTTCTCTGGCATTATGCTCTACCCAGCCAGGGTTTGGAAAAATCTGCTTAAACTCCTTTTGCGCAACAGATACAATCTGCCCTTTCTGATCAAATAAAATACAGCGGTTACTTGTCGTTCCCGCATCCAATGCCATAATATATTTCCTCATTAAAAATTACTTTTCCTCCCTTTATTTTTTTCAGAAGCCTATAAAAAAATAACTTAAACAAACTTCGCAACTGGAAAAATAGTCATGTCAGAATGTTTAAGTTATTTTATCTGCAGTTCCTTTTTATATTGTACTCTTTTACACATAATAGTACAAGTATATTTTTTAGTATTGGACACATTGTACACTATCCATAGTTACTGTTCACGCATGGAGGATATTTGGCAAGTTGTTTCATTTAATTATTTCCAGATCCTTAGCTCAAATTGGGAGTTCAAATCGTGAAAATGGTTAGCAAATATTACTTATAGTATTCAAGAAGCTTTTTCAAATCAGAAATATCTTCAAGAATTTGTTTGCCATCATCTGTGTCCCTTACCATCACACGCATCTTTTCCGTTTCTACAAAATTAGAATCTGATTCAATATCTTTATTCTTCCGAAGAGCCTGGTACACGCTTTCAAAAGGCTGATGCGACTTCAGGCGTAGCCCATGCGAATTATAAATCAGGGTATACCCTGCAATTCCTGTTGTTTCATGCAGGTTTCTGCAAAAACCGCCATCGATCACCAACAGCTTGCCATCTGCCCGAATCGGCTGCTCTCCTTCAATTGTCTTAACAGGGGTATGCCCGTTAATAATGTGTGACATAGAAGTGTACAGGCCAAATTCACGCAAAATCATGTTACAGGTCTTTACTTTCTGATAATGTCTGTAATATGGATTGGTTTCTTCTGCCCACGCTGTCTTATCCTCTACAAAAGTCCGCTCAAATGTCTTGATATTCCGCCCACAAAGTGGCGATTTCCGCCCTGACCATAGATACCACATAAAGTCTTTGGCATCTTTATCATGTTTACCATAATACGCCCGCCTTGCCGCCCTGTCCGCATAGTCCAGATATGATTTCCCTTGATAAATTTCCCCCTCCATCTGCACACCTTCAAAGTTCCCTGCCTCATCCATAGGAATGCAGCCATGATACAAAAGGTTTCCGTTATAAATGCGATACATACTTCCCTTTTCATACAAAAAGCTAATATGTTCCTGCAAACGTACACTATTTAAAAACGATGCCTTCAGTTCGTCCATAACGGCCTGTTCTTCCTTTGAAAGGGCATACACATCCTTTCTATCTATAGTAGGAAAAACCATGTCATTCATTTTAAAATGCTTTTCCTGAATCACAACTTCGCCTGCCTCAAAATCTATTTTATCCAGAAGCAGCCTGTCACTCATTTCATACTCTGGATGGCTTCTGATAATGTCGCCCTCTAACTTGAAAAGTATAACCGAAATCGCTTTCAAGGCAGCTTCCATTGGATTTTCGTTCTGGTATGTATCCACGGCAAAGAGCGCCAAAGATCGCAGGCTGATACCATAACCGCTCTCCAAAATCTCTGTATTGTGATTTTTCAAATTGTTACGAACAACGTTTGCAATACACGCCCTGCTTCCACAGGCCGCCCCCATCCAGAGAATGTCATGGTTTCCCCATTCAATATCCAATGAATGATGCTCCCGCAGCAAATCCAGAATTTTGTCCGCATAAGGTCCCCTGTCAAAAATGTCCCCCACAATATGCAGATGGTCTACCGCCATCTGCTTGATCAATGCAGAAAGCGCAATAATAAATTCATCCGCATTATTGATATCTAAAATTGTATCAATAATTTTTCTGTGATACAACACCTGATTATCATCTTCATCTTTCTGAACATGGAGCAGCTCATCAATAATATAGGCAAAATCCTCCGGCATCGCTTTTCTTACTTTTGACCTTGTGTATTTGGAAGACAGCAGCTTTGCGATTTCGATTAGCTGGCTCAAAATCATCCGGTACCATTCCTCTGACAGTTCAGACTCCTTTTTCAGCATATCCAACTTTTCCCTTGGATAATAGATCAAGGTACAAATTTCCTGCTGCTCAAAATCTGTCAGAATATCCCCAAATAAAAGATTTACCTTCTCGCGGATTACACCAGAACAGTTATTTAATATATGATAAAATGCTTCGTATTCTCCATGTAAATCACTCATAAAATGCTCTGTTCCCTTTGGCAGATTCAAAATCGCATTCAGATTGATAATTTCCCTGCATACCGCCTGCTTCGTTGGGTATTTCTCTGCCAATAGCTTTAAATATTTTTCCTCTTTTAAATTCATTCTATTTTCTCCTTTCTATAACATTGCGGGCAAATCCAATGTTTCACCATTCCTGTTTCCTTATTAATACATTTTTCCCCTCAAAGGCAAATCCATACTTCCTGATACGTTCTGATGGAATCCCTTTTGCCTCCAAAGCTGCCGCATAGCCTTTTTCTTCAATCTGCTGCAATGCTGCTTTTACAGTTTCCTCCAAATCTTTTTCTTTTTGGGGACGGTGGACTTTAAATTCCATAATAATTGCATCGTCCTTATCATTTTCATTTAAAGGCTCTAACATTACATCATAACGTCCAAAGCCACTTTTGCGGTTTGATGTAATCATGTATCTGCCCGCTAAATCTACCATCAGTCCCAATACAAACCCATGATAAAAACGTTCTGGCTGTACCTTCGCTGAAGGTCTTTTTCCCGTATCAAAATTGCTGAACGTAGCAAGCGCAACACTGTTCATATATTCATTCATTTCTTCAATGTCTCCTTCTAACAGCGCCTTGATAAAATCATTATACTCTGATACATATTGCTTAAACCATTCCTCAATCATATTGCAAAACATCAACTTTACTTCTTTATTTGTAAGCTTTAAATCATACACTTCTTCTCCAGTTTCCCCATTGAATAAATATCCCTCTGCCTTTAAATATCCACTTGCAAGCAACAGGCTCCAAATTGCGCTTTCATTTCGGTCAAGCTGGCTAAATACAATCTGCTCATCAATTCTTACATGAAGTGTTTCTCCATTCAGCAAATCTTCCATATGCATTTTTACTTCCTTGCTCCCCTCACGAATCAACTTTCCTACAAGGCCGTTGCTGCTGGTATTCGCCCAATATGTTCCCAATTTTCCCTTGTCAAGAAAATTAATAATAGACCATGGATTATAGATCTCTGTTCTTTCCCCAAAAGTAAACCCATCATACCAGTCTTTCACCCCTGGCTCCATGTCCGACATTCCGAATTCAGCCAAAGCCTCCGATACTTCTTCCTGTGTAAACCCAAAAACTTTGGTATATTTCGTTGAAGTGGCTGTCACTACCTCAAGATTATTCAAATCAGAAAAAATAGATTCTTTACTCACCCTTGTAATTCCTGTCATAATTGCCCTGTCAAGATATGGGTTTGTTTTAAAAGTACAATTAAACAGGTTTCTGATAAACCCTGCAATCTCATTCCAATATCCATAGACATACGCCTCCTGCATCGGCGTATCATATTCATCTAACAGGACAATAACATCTTTCTTATAATAGCGCTTCATATAATCACATAATCTTTGCAAAGATACTACAGCATCTGTTTCTGCCATATTTTCAGATACCTTATTAAAATAATTGATTTCTCTTTCCGTAAGAAGACCGCTGCTTTTCAAAAACTCTTTCTTGCTATATAAATCAGAAAGAATCTGGCACAGCCGGATTTTTGCACTTTCAAAGGTATTCTCCTTTACATTTGCAAAGCTAAGGCTGATTACCGGATATTTCCCTTGCATTTCCCGGTATTTTTCCTCTTTCCATATGTTCATTCTTTCAAACAAATCGCCCCGCCCTGCATAGTCAACTGAAAAAAACTGTTCTACCATACTTATATTGAGTGTTTTTCCAAACCTTCTAGGACGGGTAATCAATGTCACTTCATCATCATTTTCCCACCATTCTTTGATAAAAAGCGTCTTGTCAACATAAAAGTTATTGTTCCGCACAACTTTTTCAAAATTCTGTTTTCCAATACCAACTGTTCTTGCCATACTTTAAATCTCCTATATCCCTATTTTCCCTGCACGAATACTTTGCCCTGCACAGAAGCCATTTACACCTTGCAACACAATCACTCTACAACCGGATTATAACCTATGTGATATAATCTTGCAATTCTTTCATTTGTTGTAGCAAAAAAATTGAATATGAGTATACTTGGAATCATTGCCACGATTGCTGGCAGAAAATTGTCAGAAAAGGATAGATAATCCATAAATAGACAAGGATATGTTCCAGATGACGAAAAGCAATTTTCAAACACGCTCTAGAGTGCTTAAAAAAGGAGTTCTGCTTTTACACAGAACTCCTGTCGTATTTTCCTGCTTTTCTATTTCCTACCTGCAAGATCAATTCTTGTAAGTGCCTTTTTCAATGCAAGTTCCGCACGAATCATATCAACATCCTTACGTCCGCTCTTAATACGATTTTCCGCACGTTCCTTTGCCTCATTGGCACGTTCGACATCAATTTCATCGGGCCACTCACAGGATTCTGCGAGTACTGTTACCTTATCTTTTCGGATTTCGACAAAGCCATCATGCAGCGCCGCTTCTTTTGTTCCTGTCCCCTGCCTGATTTTTAACACACCCGGTTCCAGAATGGCAGTAAGAGGAATGTGACCGGCAAGCACGCCAATCTCACCCTCTGATGTTTTCATTTCTACCATTTCAACATCTTCGTTAAAGAAGATGCGTGTCGGAGAGATAATCTGCAGGTTGAATGTTTTGTCAGCCATATTCATCCCCCATATCAAATACTGTTATTTTGATTTCATTCTGGCTACTACATCATCAATGTTTCCTGCATTTAAGAAATGATTCTCCGGAATGTCATCATGCTTTCCTTCCAGAATCTCCTGGAAACCACGGATTGTTTCAGTGATTGGCACATACTGCCCTGGAAGACCAGTAAACTGCTCCGCTACATGGAAAGGCTGAGAAAGGAATCTCTGTATCTTTCTTGCACGGTTTACAACAATCTTATCATCTTCTGACAATTCATCCATACCGAGGATAGCAATAATATCCTGCAGTTCCTTATATCTCTGCAAAATCTCCTGTACGCCGCGTGCTACTTTATAATGATCCTCACCAACAATATGTGGGTCAAGAATACGCGAAGTAGACTCTAACGGATCTACCGCTGGATAAATACCAAGCTCTGAAATAGAACGGGAAAGTACCGTTGTTGCATCCAGATGCGCAAATGTATTAGCTGGAGCAGGGTCTGTCAAGTCATCGGCAGGTACATAAACAGCCTGTACCGAAGTGATAGATCCTTTCTTTGTAGAAGTGATTCGCTCCTGCAAAGCACCCATCTCTGTCTGGAGGGTTGGCTGATAACCTACGGCACTTGGCATACGGCCAAGAAGAGCTGACACTTCGGAACCTGCCTGTGTAAAACGGAAAATATTGTCGATGAAAAGAAGGACATCCTTACCAGAACGGTCACGGAAGTTTTCTGCCATCGTAAGTCCTGTAAGGCCAACTCTCATACGTGCTCCAGGCGGCTCATTCATCTGACCAAATACCATCGTCGTCTTATCAATAACGCCGGATTCAATCATTTCATAATAGAGGTCATTTCCCTCACGGGTACGCTCCCCTACACCGGTAAATACGGAATATCCACCATGCTCCTGGGCGATGTTGGTAATCAGCTCCTGAATCAATACTGTCTTACCTACACCAGCACCACCGAACAATCCAATCTTACCACCCTTCTGATAAGGGCAGAGAAGGTCAACGACCTTAATTCCTGTTTCAAGGATTTCTGTCTCAGTAGACTGTTCCTCAAATGCAGGAGCTTTTCTGTGAATCGGGTCATACTGTACTCCCTGCGGAGCCGGTTTTTCATCAATCGGTTCTCCCAGAACGTTAAACATACGGCCAAGTGTCGCCTCTCCAACAGGAACACTGATTGGCCCGCCTGTTGCCTGTGCTTCCATACCACGGACAAGTCCGTCTGTAGGTCCCATGGCAATACAGCGGACAGTATCGTCACCCAGATGCTGTGATACCTCTACAACAAGCTTATTCCCATCCTTTAATGGTACATTAATCGCATCATTAATCTCCGGAAGCTCGCCCTCTGGAAACTTGATATCCAGAACGGCACCAATAATCTGAGTGAGTTTACCTGTATTTAAATCTGCCATTTTTATACATTCACTCCTTTACTTATATTTTCTATGAGATGGCGGATGCTCCCGCTATAATCTCTGTAAGTTCCTGTGTAATAGACGCCTGTCTGGCTCTATTATATTTCAGGGACAAATCACTAATCATTTCTTCTGCGTTGCTGGTAGCAGAATCCATCGCCTGCATACGCGCACCGTTCTCGCTGGCATGTGACTCAACCAAACCTCCATATATCAAACTGTTTATATATTTTGGAATAATTGCGTCCAATGCCTCTTCCGGCTCAGGCTCATAATTCATCAGCGTAATCCTGTCAATCGGATCTTCCGACACATCTTCTGCTTCCGATATAATATCCTCTGCGTCAATTGGCAGAAGCTTCATCAATGTCGGAATCTGCACAACCGTATTTTTAAATATGGTATATGCAAGATAGATTTCTCCAATTTCCCCCTGTACAAAGCGGCTTAGCACTTCTTTTCCAATCTGTGTTGCATCACTGTAGAGCGGCTCATTGATTGCATCCGAATAATCTCCGGCACGCTCAAAGCCTTGACGTTCCAGTGCATCTCTGCCTTTTGTCCCTACAGCAAAAATCATGGTATTTTCCTTTGTAAAACGCCCGTCCTTTGTGACCAGCTTAACTACATTGGAATTATAACCGCCTGCCAGGCCTCTGTTAGAGCTGATAAGGATTACTGCTTTTTTTTCTGACTGGCTTTTTTGAAGAAATGGATGTGACATCTGACCTGATTTTGCAATCATGCCGGCAACTGTATTGTACATCGTATCAAAATAAGGCTTTGATACCTCTGCGCCAACCTTTGCCTTCTGCAGCTTTACAGAAGACACCAGCTTCATTGCTTTCGTAATCTGTCCAGTGCTTTGTACACTTTCCTTACGCCTTTTAATATCTCTCATTGAAGCCATATCGTTTCCCTCGCAATCCATTTTATTCCCGCATATGCAATAAACCAAACATACCTATACACACATTTGGCAACCACATATGGGTAACACATTTTAACTATGTGCAAAACCGGCCTTATATCCTTCAATCGCTTGAATCAGTTTCTTTTCGGTGTCTTCCGTAATCTCACCCACAATGCGAATG
The DNA here is from genome assembly GCA_947651225.1 of uncultured bacterium. Taxonomy (GTDB): domain Bacteria; phylum Bacillota; class Clostridia; order Lachnospirales; family Lachnospiraceae; genus Butyribacter. Next base: position 11,628 of record CANSYK010000031.1, read on the forward strand.
CTTTCAGGCACCTCTGGATATTTTGTATCAATATATTCAAATAATCCTTTTTCAAATTCCAGAATATCCTCTAACTCAATGTCAATCAGATATTTCTTTGTTGCCGCATAAATAATGATTACTTCATTTTCTACTGGCATTGGATTATACTGATCCTGTTTTAAAATTTCACGGATGCGCTCGCCCTGTGCAAGCTGTGCTTTCGTCTCAGGATCAAGGTCGGAACTGAACTGCGAAAATGCTGCAAGTTCACGGTACTGCGCAAGCTCAATACGGATTGGCCCAGAAATCTTCTTCATTGCCTTAATCTGCGCCGCACCACCTACACGTGATACCGACAATCCGGCGTTTACGGCTGGACGGAAACCAGCATTAAACATTTCTGTTTCCAGATAAATCTGTCCATCCGTGATAGAAATAACGTTGGTAGGGATATATGCAGATACATCGCCTGCCTGCGTTTCAATAATCGGAAGCGCCGTTAAAGAGCCGCCGCCCAAAGCATCAGAAAGCCTTGCCGCACGCTCCAAAAGCCTTGAATGAAGATAGAATACATCACCCGGATATGCCTCACGCCCAGGTGGACGCTTCAAAAGTAAAGCAAGTGTACGGTAAGCTGCCGCATGTTTTGTCAGATCATCATAAATAATAAGCACATCCTGCCCATTTTCCATCCACTCTTCACCAATCGCACAGCCGGAATATGGAGCAATATACTGCAATGGCGCCAGCTCACTGGCAGTTGATGCTACGATTGTCGTATAATCCATTGCACCAAACTCTTCCAGTTTTGACACGATAGAAGCTACGGTAGAAGCCTTCTGGCCGATTGCCACATAGATACACTTTACATTCTGCCCTTTCTGGTTAATAATCGTATCAATCGCAATCGCAGTTTTACCAGTCTGACGGTCTCCGATAATAAGCTCACGCTGTCCCCTTCCAATCGGAATCATGGAGTCAATCGCTTTAATACCTGTCTGCAATGGTGTATCGACTGATTTTCTGGAAATAACACCAGAAGCAACTCTTTCAATCTCACGATGCTTTGTTGTCTCTATCGGACCTTTTCCATCAATTGGCTGTCCTAATGCATTTACGACACGTCCAAGTAATGCATCGCCAACCGGAACCTCTACCACACGCCCGGTTGTCTTGACAATATCACCTTCATTGATATTTTTATGGTCTCCTAAGAGTACAGCACCGACATTATCTTCTTCAAGGTTTAACACCATGCCGTAAATTTCATTTGGAAATTCAAGAAGTTCACCCTGCATCGCCTTTTCCAGGCCATGAATACGGGCGATACCATCGGCAACCTGGATTACAGTACCTGTGTCCGATACTTCGAATCTGGTACTATAGTTCTTAATCTGTTCCTTGATTACGGAACTGATTTCTTCAGGTTTCAAATTCATGATACTCCTGCACCTTCTTTCTTAAATATTTTATTTAGCAAGCTGGATTTTGGACAGTTCTTTTGCCATGTTTCCAAGCTTTGTCCGAATACTGCTGTCTACAACTCTGTCCCCAATGCGAATTACCATGCCGCCAATCAGCCCTGCATCCACACTATAATCAATGCGGAATGACTGATATGATGTTGTCTCAAGCAAACGCTTTTCCAGACTTGCTTTCTGTTTCTGCGTAAGTTCTACTGCAGATGTCACATACGCAGTCCCTATTTTTTTGTATTCCCACACCCGTTCTTCAAAGTAGGCAAGAATGCCTTCTATCTCTGAAAACCTGCCTTTCTCAGCAACGGTTGTCAAAAGTCCTGTCAGTTGTTTTGAAGCCCTGCCCTGAAATACTTCTTCCAGCATGGAAATCTTCTGCTCCACTGGAATTTTTGGATGATTCAAAAGCCTGACATACTCTTCATTTTTCTGAAAAACAGCATGCACAGCCTCAACCTCCTGAAACAGAGAATCAACTATGCCTTCTTCAACGGCAACCTCAAACAGAGCTTCGCCATATGTCTTCGCTATTAACTTAGCCATGTCTCATCACCCATTTCTTCCAATGTATCTGCGATTAACTGTGACTGTTTATTCTCATCTAAAGAAGCTGCAACGATTTTACCCGCCATAACAGAAGCAACGGATATCATCTCCTGTTTCACTTCATCTTTCACCTTATTCTTTTCCAGTTCCACTTCACGGTTTGCCCGTTCCAGAACCCTGGCTGCTTCTTCTTTGGCCTCGTTTACAATTTCATTTTCCTTCTTCTGTGCCTTTTTTCGTGTCTCTGTCAGAATCTCTTCTGCCTCTTTGCTAACACCCTTTAATTTGGCATCATACTCCTCTTTAAAATGAATTGCCTGCTCCTTCTCCTTTGCCGCTGTTTCCATATTCTCCCGTATACCATCCTGTCTCTTCTTCAGAAGATCCCTTGCAGGATTAAATAACAGATACGACAGAAGCACAAATAACGCAAACATCGCAATCATTGTAATTACGGCATCGACCAGGAGCTGCGGATCTAACCCGAAGATATAATCGCCCAATGCGTCACCAGCCAAAGCAACTTTCATTACATTCACTTGATAGCCTCCTTTCTGCAATTAGCCCTTTCTTCGCTGTCTGCTGCCTTTTTCACATCAAGTGCTGTATCGCAGCATTTTTCAGCAAACAGAATACGCTGATTACAGTTTACCAATCAGAGGGTTAGCAAATAACAGAATCAAGGCAACGACCAGACCATAAAGACCTGTTGTCTCGGCAACCGCCTGTCCCAAAAGCATAGTAGACATTACATCACCCTTTGCGCCAGGATTGCGTCCTACTGCAGAAGCACCATAACCTGCTGCGATACCCTGACCAACACCAGGACCAATACCTGCGATAACAGCAAGTCCGGCACCAATTGCAGAACCCATTAATACTAAACCTTCATTTGATATATTCATTTTTATATCCTCCTTAAAAAATTTAATACTTCTTGAAATTTAAATCATCTGTGACGAAAAATGCTGCCTGTACATTTTTCATAGGTGTGATTTAGCTTTTACTTAGCGAGGTCCTTCCATACTTAGTAAAGCTTCACACCGTCTCATCACCAATTGCATCTGACACAAAACACATAGTAAGCATACAGAATACATATGTCTGAATCGCACCGGAAAATACATCCAGATATACATGGAGCGCAGCCGGCCATACCAATGTAAGTACTCTTGGCAAAAGACCATACAAAAGCCCCATCATAACCGTACCGGATAAAATATTACCAAACAGACGCAATGACATGGAAATCGGAGTTGAAAACTCACTAATCAGATTCATTGGAAAGAATAAGAAGATTGGTTCAAACAACCCTTTGATTTTCCCAAACTTCTGATACTTAAATCCATTGAACTGAATCAGTATCCAAGTCATAATTGCTAACGGAAATGTTACACCATAATCTGCTGTCGGCGGGCGCAACCCAAGCAGTCCGGATAAATTGCACACCAGTATAAACATAAACAAGGCGCTGACATAATTCCGAAACTTCAGTGCTTTTTTCTCACCCATAGAGCTTGTTACCATACCGTTTAACGACTCGACAATAAGCTCTACTACATTCAGAAATGGTCCCGGTACTTTATTCGGATCAGCATTCTTAATCGCACGGTTTGCACAAACCGCAAAAATGAGTATCGTAACAATCACAATAATCATGGAAATATGTGTTGTCGTAAGATAAACATCCCAGCCGAAGAAAGAAAACTTCGTATCCGAATAACCATGGATAAAGAAATCTACCTGTCCACCGCTATCGGCATGGAGCAGATTTCCACCATTTAATCCCATTGACATTCCTAAAATGCCATTTCCCACATTCTCACCTTCCTTTTCTTAGATTTTTTATGGAGCCACAGATTATCCCCGCAACCCACACATTTCTGCAAAACTGCAGATTTATTGAAATAGCAAATTAATGCTATAACAAACTACGTCAAATATTTGTGAAGCACTGGATTGAACAATGCTGTCACCTTAATCCCAAATAGGCTCAATATAACTCCAAGCGGATGAATATAACCAGACAGCACAAACGAAACTCCTACTGCTGCTGCCATAAAGAACATTCTTTGAAATGCCGCCGCCTGAACATGCTTCTGTGCATGTTTCGCATCCATATCAAGTGCAATATCCAAGTGACGGTACATATGAAGTATAATGCCTGCTGCCACGGCCCCGCCAACAATCACTCCCGCAATTGCAGCAAGACGGTGCGTTGCAAGTATCGTCAGAATAATTCCAACTCCTGCCACCCATATCGCCAAGCCAATCAGCATCTCTTTACAAACCTGTTTTGCCTGTCTCATCGATTTGCTCCTCTGTGTTCTGGATACCTCTTTTTCTTCCCCTCCATGACATGGGAAAAATCCTCCTCTGGATGATTTTCATGGTATTCCTTTAAATTCTTCATGTACTCTGCCTGTTCCTGCTCTTTTTTCAAATCCGCAGCATAAAAAGAGCGAGTCAGCAAATACAGATTACGGAATGCGGCTCCTATCCCGATAAACAACATAAGTAAAAATAAAAGCCCCTGGTTCAACCAGTTATTCAGCCAATATCCAATCACACCGCATAAAAAAACAGGAACCATCATACTTATTCCGATTTGCGAAATCATGGCAAAACTCCGCAGAACCTTTTTATCTTTCATGATGCCTCCCTTCATCGTACCTACAATCAGGTGTGGCTTAACAAAACTACACACCTTTATTATTATAAGTTATCATCTAGGAAAAGTCCATAATATGGAATCTTTTTTTACAGATTTTTCCGCAGTAACTATATCATTTTTTACTTTACAATACTATTTTGGCAGATTATAATATTTCTAATACCTCGTTGTTACGATTCACGGCTGTCATTTTTCCTGCATACATGGAATAATGACAGGAAATCCATCTTAAGGAACTACTAAAAAAACATTCTTCGCAACTTGTCCATTTAATTTTACACTTCCTAACAAGGAGACTGCCTATGAAATCAATACGACTATTCCGAAAACGCTATCTGCCAGATGAGACCATTGAGTTAAAAGACGACATTATTCTGTCCCTTTCCGAAAATATGCTGATTACAAAATGGGATGTTTTAAAACCCCGCAGTGACATTTCTAATGGTTTCTCTGCCTACTTCTTTGACAAAGGCATCAAAGTCAGCAAAATATACAACGCAGACCAGGAGCTTGTATATTGGTACTGTGATATTGTTGAGCCGCAAATTGATACAGAAACTGGTATGTATGTTTTTACCGATTTACTGATTGATATTCTGATTTATCCCGACGGCCATGTTGAGGTGTCAGATTTAGATGAGTTTGCTGATATGATTGAACAGGAGATACTGTCCCAGGCTTTAAGCATTGAAGCACTGCGCCGCACAGACCATCTTTTAAACCTGATTTATTCTGGCAACTTCCCAAAATTAACAAAATACATCGAAAACGTTGAAAAAACGGCAGCCTGTTCCTGAATTCAGAAACAAGCTGCTGCTTTTTGCATAAATATTGCTGTTATCTTTTGTATCATTCTATTTACCAGGAACAAGCATTTCCTTACCACCCATATATGGACGCAACGCCTCTGGAATCAAAACCGTGCCATCTGCCTGCAAATTATTTTCCAGAAATGCGATCAGCATACGAGGCGGCGCTACCACAGTATTATTCAGGGTATGGGCAAAGTACTTGCTTCCGTCCTCTTTCCGGATACGAATTTGCAGACGGCGTGCCTGGGCATCGCCTAAGTTCGAACAGCTTCCAATCTCAAAATATTTTTGCTGGCGAGGAGACCATGCCTCCACATCAATAGATTTCACCTTTAAGTCCGCCAAATCACCAGAACAACATTCCAGTGTACGCACCGGAATATCCAGTGTACGGAACAAATCAACCGTATTCTGCCAGAGTTTATGAAACCATTCCATACTCTCTTCTGGTTTACATACTACAATCATTTCCTGCTTTTCGAACTGATGGATACGGTAAACACCACGCTCTTCAATACCATGTGCACCTTTTTCCTTTCGGAAACAAGGAGAATAGGAAGTCAAAGTTTTAGGAAGCTCCTTTTCATCTGTGATCGTATCAATAAATTTACCAATCATAGAATGCTCACTTGTACCAATCAAATACAAATCCTCGCCTTCGATTTTATACATCATGGCATCCATTTCTGCAAAACTCATAACACCTGTCACAACATTGCTGCGAATCATATAAGGAGGGATACAATAGGTAAATCCTCTGTTAATCATAAAATCTCTTGCATATGTGATCACTGCAGAATGAAGCCTTGCCATATCTCCCATCAGGTAATAAAAACCATTACCAGCCACTTTTCCTGCCGCATCAATATCTAATCCATGAAAGCTTTCCATGATTTCCGCATGGTATGGCACCTCATAATCAGGAACAACAGGCTCACCAAACTTTTCAATCTCAACATTTTCGCTGTCATCTTTACCGATTGGAACACTTGGGTCAATAATGTTTGGAATTACCATCATAATCTCCCTGACTTTTTCCTGAAACGCTTTCTCTTGTGCAGAAAGTTCTTCCAGACGCTGTGCATTTTGTGCTACTTCTGCCTTCTTTGCCTCAGCCTCTTCCTTCTTTCCCTGTCCCATCAGCGCACCGATTTCTTTGGAAATCTTTTTGCGGGATGCCCTAAGCGCATCCGCCTCCTGCTGTGCTTTGCGTGCTTTCTCATCCAGTTCAATTACTTCATCCACAAGAGGAAGCTTATCCTCCTGGAATTTATTACGAATATTTTCCTTTACCACATCAGGATTTTCCCTCAGAAATTTAATATCTAACATATTCTCTCTCCTTTAATCGCTCGCTAATTATCTACACTGCTTTCCGTTTCTACAGACCCACCGGTACTTTTGTCTCCTCTGGTGCCACTGACCCTTCTGGTTCCGGTGTTGCTGCTTCATCTGGTACTGCCGTTTCTTCCGTTCCTGGTGTTGCTGTTCCATCTGGTGCTGCCGTTTCTTCCGCTCCTGGTGCATCTGTTTCATCTGGCACCACTGTTGGCATCGGTGTTTCTGTTGGCTTTGGTGTTGGCTTTGGCTTCTGGTACTTGCCAATCTTAACTACTGCTGAAAATTTACCATACGTAATTCTATAATTATTAGTTGTCCGAAATGCACGAACCTTTACATAATATGCTTTACTGGATTTCAGTTTCTTTAGTTTGCAAGTCTGTGCCCTAATTCCATCTACCTGCTTATATTTTCCATTTTTAGAAGTCGAAAGCCAAATCTGGTATCCTGTTACGTTTCCCTTTTTCGCAATTTTAATTGTAGCTGTTGTTTTTGTACGTTTTGTTACAGTAACAGACGGCTTTGGCAGTGATGCCGCCTCTGTTCCTGATGATGCAAAAATTCCAACACAAATTGCTGTAAGCAGCAGGAACAAAATGCCAAATTGTACTGCTTTTTTTCTTTTCTCTGTCATATTAACCCTCCATATCCATTTTACATGCCATACGTCTACAAATATTTTCTACAATTTTTCCATGAGAAAAAGCAATGAATGATTTTTCACACTTCTTCCTTTAAAAAACATTTTTCATAGACATCGCCACGCACTACTCCATAATAAATATCCCCCTCAAAAATTTCGCAGCCAATTGAACGGGCAATTTCTTCTTGCAGTTGTGTCTGGATTCCCCCACAGGCAACCTCCAGTCCAAGCTCATGCACCATTTCTACAATTTTAGAAAAGATAATCTGCTCCGTTTCCCGTCTGGCATTCTTACGGAAATATTCTCCATGAAACTTAATCCCTGCAACCGGCAGACGACGCAGAGCGTGGACAGCCGTATGGTCTGAAGAGAACCGACTAATTACTACCCGATAGCCTCTCTGGCTTAAAGCTCTTAATGCCATCTCAAAATTTGCCGTCAAATCTGAAAAATATTGCTCCTGTATTTCAAATATAATATCATGCGGCTCTAATTTATTTGATTTTACCATCTCGTCAATTTTGCTCACTGCATTCTGCATACTAAGCTGTCCTGTCGTAACATCTATGGACACTGGCATGATTTTCTTGCCACTCGCTTTCCATGCCCCCAAATTGGCACATACAATAGAAAGTGCATAAAATACAATCTGCTGTACAGCGCTGCTTCTCTCCACATAACGCCCCAGTTCCTCCAGGGAAAGATAGTCACCTCCTGGCAGCGGCACCCTTGGAACTGCCTTGCAACCAATTACATTTTCTTTATCCCCACGAATACGCGGCAGATAACAGATTTCAACCGTGTGATTTGCGATTGACTTTTCAATATTCTCTATAATCTCTTCCTCTCGGGTACGGCTGTTTTGCAGAGCATCTGTATAAATTGCATAGTGGTTTCCTCTGGTACCTTTAATACTTCTTCTGGCAATGTCCGCTTTCCCTAACATATCCATTATATCTGTATCTTCTGGCTGAATCAGGTAAATTCCACTGGTAGTTCCACTTGTGCTGTAATTTCTCTTTTCCTCAATATCTGTCTGCGTCTGAAGCATATGTGATATCTTCTTTAACAGTTCCCCATGACTTTGGTATACAAAAAATACAATAAAATAATCACCGCTGATACGGGAACATATATTTTCATACGCCATATGTGCCTGCAGCACTTTTGCCAGATCCTTTAATACCTCATCGCCAATAGAAATACCATAATGATATGTAAGCTTTTGGAAACCATTGACATCACAGCAAAGAAGCCCATAATGTTCATCCGCTTTTCGGCTTTTTAGCTGATTCTGTGCTTCCTCTATAAAAGAATCATATGACATCATAGACGTAACATCATCCTGGAAGTTTGCCCTTGCTGTCCTTGCAATATTCAGAATTCTGCCTGTAATATCCTCTTTCGGAAGTGTTTCTGCCGTTTTTTTCTGTTCCGGCATATAAGAAGTATCTTCCAGAAGCATAGTCTCCCCATAGATAATATCTGGTGTATTTCCACCCTTTGAATCTACCGATATCATACTGACAGAACATGGATGATAATTCCCTTTTCCATCTCTCATACGATAAATTCCCTTTGCATGTCCAAGTTCTTTAATGCGCCCTGTAATATCCCTGGAAAAAATCTCTACATCATCTGAATGAATAAATGTCTTTAAATAATCAACAGAAAAAACATCCTGCAGCTCATCTTCGGAAGAATATGTCCCTTCCAGATATCCACTGCGGTACAGCGTTTGTTCTGGAATCAGATACGACCATTCTGTTTCTTTCATAAATTCCAGAAGGTACTTTGAACGGCGTACACTGTCCTCCATCTTCTGTTCCAGCCTCTTACGTGCCGTAATATCCATAATAATGCATAAATAAACCGGCATTCCTTTGTAATCATCTACCCGGCAGCCATTGATATATGACCATCTAATTTCACCATTTTTGGAAACAATACGGCACTCAAAACTCAGTGCCCCCCTATTTTCTACAGCAGTATGCACCATCCGCTCCACCATCGGCACATCTTCCTCATAAAGCACCACATTGCAATAGTTTCCAAAAAGAGACGCATACTCTACCCGGCTATACCCCGACAACCGATAAAAGCCGTCATTTGCATATAAAATCGAATAATCAACCGCACATGCTTTAACCACTCCGCCCGGAACGCTGTTCGTGATCAATTCCGCTTCCCTTTTTGCATTGTATGCTGCATCCAGAGCCTGTTTTTGTCTGGTTACATCAAGAGCAGAGCAATAATACATAATTTCGCTCTCTGTCTGTACTGTCTGTGCCGTCAGTGACAGCCAACGCACCAGGCCATCTTTTTTCTGTACACGGAACTCTAACTGTAAAAGCCCTCCTGCTGCCGTCTGCCTTGCAATCAGATTGCGTACTTTCTGTTTCTCTTCTGGAACAATGACATCCATCAAACGCTTTCCATATTTTTCCTCAAACTCCTGCTGTGTATACTGCAAAAGAGCGTAAAATTTTTTATTGGCATAACATACATCAATATCCGGTACTTTTTTCGCCGTAAACATGGCACATTCCGACAAATCCATCAACCGTTCCAGTTCTTTTTTTACAAGTCCTCTTGTACTGCTTTTCTTTTCCATATTTACACCCCCTTCATTGATTCTTTTTCTATTCAACTATATGAAAATACAATTTTAACAAACAAAAAACTTCTCTGGATATATAATAGCACATAAATCCATTCGAAACAATCTCCTATTGTTCAAAAAGTACACCCCAGCCTGGAATGATTTTTAAACACGTTCTAGCAATTTTCTGAACAAAAAAAGGACACCTCCCTGAATTGGTGCCCTTTTCCATATTATTTTTCTTAAGAACTTATATATACTCCTCTGGCTAATAAACAGCCATTCACCATTCTTTATTCCGCAAATCCATTTGGATGATTTTTATGCCACTTCCAGGCAGTTTCAATAATTTCCTCCAAATCAGCATGCTCTGGCTTCCAGCCAAGAACTTCTTTTGCCTTTGCACTGGATGCAATCAGCTTTGCAGGATCTCCGCTGCGGCGTGGCGCAACAACTGCTGGAATTGGATGACCTGTCACCTTACGTGCTGTCTCAATAACCTCTTTTACTGTGAATCCAACCCCATTTCCAAGGTTAAACACATTGCTTTCTTTTCCATCCATTAAATATTTCATTGCAAGAATGTGTGCCTGTGCAAGATCTGTTACATGAATATAATCTCGCACACAGGTTCCGTCCTTTGTGTCATAATCATCCCCAAAGATATTAATTGCCTCACGCTGTCCATTCGGCACCTGAAGAATCAATGGAATCAAATGACTTTCTGGATTGTGCGCTTCTCCAATATGACCGTCTACATGTGCCCCACAGGCATTGAAATAGCGCAGCGCCACATAACGCAAGCCATGTGCAACCCCTGTCCATTTCATCATTTTTTCCATCGAAAGTTTTGTCTCTCCATATGGATTTGTCGGCTCAGTACGGTCTGTTTCCAAAATCGGAATACTCTCTGGTTCCCCATAAGTTGCTGCCGTTGAAGAAAATACGATCTTATCAACATCATGTGCAACCATACTCTGCAACAGAACTTTCGTCCCATTCAGATTGTTGTCATAATATTTCAAAGGATCAGTCATGCTTTCTCCCACCAGAGAATTTGCCGCAAAATGGATTACCCCATCAATCTTTTCCTTTTCAAAAACGCTGTCCACAAATGCACGGTCACGGATATCCCCCTGATAAAAAACCGCCTTCGGATGAACTGCCTCAATATGCCCTGTTTCAAGGTTGTCTACAATCACAACCTCTTCCCCTGCATCAATTAATTCACTAACCGTATGGGAACCAATATAACCTGCCCCTCCAAGTACTAATACTTTCATCTTTATACCTCCATTCCTGTCATTCACATTAAAATGTTACTGGGCCATCTCCAATATCTACTACATAAAAATCAGCCGCATAGCCAATTTTCTCTTCATACTCTCTTCCCACTTCGCTAATAAAATTATCTACCTTATCTTCTTCTACAATGCTGACTGTGCACCCGCCAAAGCCGGCTCCGGTCATTCGGGAACCAATTACACCTTCCTGCCTCCATGCTGCTTCCACCATAGTATCCAGCTCAATCCCTGTCACTTCATAATCCTTGCTAAGTGATACATGGGACTCATTCATTAATTTACCAAACAATGCAATATTATTGTTATTTAAAGCCTCAACCGCTTTTATGGTTCTCTGGTTTTCATATACAGCATGCTTTGCACGGCGTATTCTTACTTCATCCTGAATTGCTAGCTTATGCTCTTCAAATTGCTCCTCTGTCAGTTCTCCAAGACTCTTGATCTCCACTTCTTTTTGCAACTCAGCAAGAGCTGTTTCACACTCACTTCGCCGCTCATTGTATTTAGAATCACCAAGGCCACGCTTTTTATTCGTGCAGCCAATCACGATTTTTGCGCCATCCAGCTTTACCGGAGCATATTGATAAGATAAATCTGCCGTATCAAGGAAAATAGCATGATCCTTTTTCCCCATTGCAATGGCGAACTGATCCATAATTCCACAGTTTACCCCATTAAATTTGTTTTCAGAATACTGTCCAATTAACGCCAGATCCTGATTACTTACCTCAAAACCATAAAAGTCACGCAGAATATGGCCTGTCAGAACTTCTACGGAAGCAGAAGAAGAAAGCCCAGAGCCATTTGGAATATTACCAAATAAAAGCAAATCCATTCCACAGTCTACGGAATAACCTTTTTCCTGAAAAGCCCACATAACCCCCTTTGGGTAATTTGTCCAATCTGCTTCCTTTTCTGGCTTTAACCCTTCCACAGAAGATTCCAATACCCCAAGCTCTTCAAAATTCATGGAGTAAAAGCGCAGCACTTTGTCCTCTCTTTTTCTTGCCACACCATAAGTTCCAATCGTCAGCGCACAGGGAAATACGTGACCACCATTGTAATCGGTATGTTCTCCAATCAGATTGACACGTCCTGGCGCAAAATAAACCTTAGCTCCTTCAGCGTCACCAAAAACTTCTGTAAATTTTTCCAATACTTCTTTTTTCATCGCAATCTCCATTTCTATGCTAATCCTACCATTTTCCTACAAAGTTTCAACAAAACGTCCAAAGGCTTCCCTTCCCTCAGGAGTACATTTATAAACACCTGCATTTTCCAGAACGTGTACAAAGACCTCGCCAACCTCTGTCTTCAGAATCTCCATAATATTTTCTGATGTGACAGAATCGTATTTCGGAAGAAATTCTTCTACCCAATCCGCATGCTTTTCCAATTCCTTATCTGCACGAATATCTTTCTTTGCAAGAATCGCATCTGCAAGATCTGCAAGCTCCTGCTTCAACCTGGCCGGAAGCACTGCAAGCCCCATTACCTCAATCAGGCCGATGTTTTCCTTTTTAATATGATGATATTCGCTGTGTGGGTGATATACCCCAAGAGGACATTCTTCTGTAGTAATATTATTCCTCAAGGTTAAATCCAATTCAAACAAATCCCCCTTCATACGGGCAATTGGTGTCACTGTATTATGCGGTTCCCCATCTGTTTCTGCCAGAATAAACGCCTCCTCATCTGTATAACCTCTCCAACAGTCTGTAATATGGGTTGCCAAATCAATCAAACACCCTGCATCCTTTGACTGAATCCTGATAACTGACAATGGCCATTTTACAATACCAGCAGTCACATCTTCATATCCCGGAATCGTAAAATTCTTTTCAAAATCAGCCTTTGCCATGGCAAAGTCATAATGTCCGCCCTGATAATGGTCGTGGCTTAAAATAGAGCCGCCCACAATCGGAAGGTCTGCATTCGAACCCATAAAATAATGAGGAAACTGTTTTACAAAATCAAACAATTTTACAAAGGTCGCCCTCTCTATTTTCATAGGAACATGCTGTCCATTAAATAAAATACAATGTTCATTATAATATCCATATGGAGAATACTGCAACCCCCAATCCGTATCATTTATTGTCAAAGGAATAATACGGTGTGTTTCACGGGCTGGGTGGCTTACATGGCCTGCATATCCTACATTTTCAATACAAAGCAGGCACTTAGGATAACCACTCTGTTTCGCATTTTTTGCCGCTGCAATTGCCTTTGGATCTTTTTCCGGCTTTGAAAGATTAATAGACAAATCAATCACGCCATATGGGCTGTCAACTGTCCAACGTATGTCTTTACAAAGGCGGTATCTGCGGATATAATCTGTATCCTGGCTGAACTTATAAAAATAATCTGTCGCCGCTTCCGGTGATTCTTTATACTTTTCCCAGAATTTTTGAATCACCTGTGCTGGTCTTGGCACCAAAGTATTCATAATCTTTGTATCAAACAAATCACGGAATACAATACTATCCTCTACCAATCCCTTCTCTACGGCAATATCTAAAAGTTCCGACAATGTTTCTTCTAAATTAATGCCTGTTGGGATATTTTCTGGTGCTTCATACTCTCTTTCCCCAAACAAATCCAGCAATAGATTTGTCGCATAAACCGTTTCAGCTTTGGTAAGCAATTCAGCTTCCAGACCATACTGCACTAACTTTGCTATACTTTCATCCAATTTACCCATTACATTAACCTCCATCCATTTTTCATTTCTAATACACTGTTACTATTACGGCTATTCTAAACATCATGTGAAAAACAGATTATGCTTGGAAATCCCGAATCACTGCCAGAGCCGGCAGCGCATTGCCGTCATAATCAAACAAAGCCTGATTCGCCCATTCATTTCCGCCCGGTCCTGCTTCCCCTGTATAAGCAAGCGCTGCTTCTGTCGCCCAGCCACAGCCCGGCACCGGAATCCATCCTGGCTCCCAGTAAAAGAAACCGCAGCCTTTAGGTACAGAGGAAATCCTTCCCATAACATCCTTCATAAAATCCGCCTGCCCCTCTTTTGTCATAGGGTATTGCAGCCCTTCTACAAGCTTCGGGCTTGTTGCCATTCCCTTCCGCTCTTCTGGTGCCAATTCCTCATACTCTTCATAACTTTCCATCGTAAAGCCCATAGAAACCTCTGCCACAATCAGTTCCTTTTGATAACGTTTTGCCATGTCCCTCATATTGTATTCCAGTTCATCCAACGTTCCATGCCAAAAAGGATAATAAGACAAACCAATAATTTGAAAATCTTCTCCCCGTTTGATAAAATTATCAAACCATTCACGATACATTTCATTATTTCCGCCATTATCCAGATGTATCATAATTGGAATATCCTGGTCAACCGAACGTACCGCACGGATGCCTGCATTGATATAACGGGCAATCGTATCAAACTCCGGCTTTTTGCCTGTCGGCCACAAAAGACCATTTGTCAGTTCATTCCCAACCTGAACCATTGTTGGTGCCGCATGGTTTTTCATCAGCGTTTCCATTGTTTCTTTTGTAAAGTCATAAACTGCCTGTTCCAGTCTTTCCATACCATAATCCTTCCATGCCTTTGGCACAGTCTGTTTTCCCGGATCTGCCCAGAAATCACTGTAATGAAAATCCAATAAAAATCCCATATCAAGTTTCAAAGCACGTTTTGCCATAACAAGCGTCTTTTCCAAATCATTTGTACCAGCACCATAAGGAGTGCCATCCTCTGCATATGGATCATTCCAAAGACGAAGCCGGACATAATTTGCACCATAGGACTTCAAAATTTCCAACAAGTCGCCTTCTTTTCCATTATCATAATAATGTGCACCACATACTTCCTGTTCAATCAAGGTAGAAATATCCATTCCCTTAATAAATTCTGCCATATCATTCCTCCATAGCGGCAATTACTTTCATCGCAATTTTTCATTCTATAAAAGGGCAGACGCATTATTTATAAACAAAAAATGCGCCCGCCCCCGTTCTTTTAATCGAAATCGGTGATTCGTTCTAACATCTTACGATAACGGAAACGTACCATTTCATTCTTTTCCAAAACATCCTTTTCACTGCCTGTGTACTGACACCGCATACAGTAGTATTCCTTTTTATCTTTATCATAAAACATATCAATATCCAAATCACGCATAAAGCAGGAAGGACATCTAAAATTTAATTTGCCTTTTCCAGATTGAGCCATGTTGCAAATACCTCCTTATCACTGATTTTCTTCTGATATCCCAAAGTAAACATTGGCGAGAATGCATAACCTTCTCTGATATAGCCCTCTGCATCTGCTGCATCCGTGCTTAAAGATACCTTCGTCTCAATAGCAGGAATCACTGCGGCTGCACTTTTCGCCCCAGCCATAGCTTCTTCCCTGCACTTATATTCATAAGTAAGCGATTTTGTCTCGCCCTCCTTATCAAGAGAAAGGATAATTCCGTTCATATCTTCTGGATATTCTGTTGTACCATAGCAGGCAACTATATACCCATTGATTGTAACATCAGCATCTGGATTACTCATTTCCAGAATATTTCTTTCAATCTTAATATTAGAAGCGCCTTCCTCAAAATAAATCTTTGTCTGTATCTTTACCGTTAAATCATAGAACTCGATTTCCACCGGATCTAATGTAAGGATTCTTGTACCACCCTCTTGCGAAAAGCTTGCATGAGTACGGCACAGACACAAATCTACTTCTTCTCCGTTATAGCATACTTTAGCGCTCCGAACAGTGCCTTCGCCCGCATAGTGTGTAAAGTAACCCGCACGATATTTTTCCTGAATCAGGAATGGATAGGAAGCATCCTGTACATGCTTTGTTCCAATTCCCACTTCCCATTTTAATTTTGCGGCATATGGTCTGAGATCAACAATCGCACCACCCTGATCCATATTTACACAAGCTCTCATATAAGGATCTGCATACCAGAAAAGCTGTTTATCAGAACCATATAAAATATCCTTCCAAAGCGCACATTCCGGCTCCGTATAACTCTTATTTTCACGATAATAATCAGCAAACTCAGCCATTGTCATATCAACCAGCTTGCCCTCTTTTTTAAGCTGTCCATAATATGCCATGCCATCTTCATAAGACTTAGCAAGCAGTTCATATGGAGCTTCCCAGCGTCCCATTTTGTTAAGCCAGCCAGGTCCTACAAACATCATATTATACGCATAGCCATTGTTGTATTTTTCCAGATGGCGGTACTGATCAATCAAATTGTAAAGATATGGATATTCCCACTTTTCACTGTCATAAATCATACCACGAAGTACATTCTGCGGATGAGTACCAAAGTTGGAACCATTTCCATCATAGCATGCTAACAGGTCACGTGACAGATGCGGAATCGCTACGATACCACTGTCCTCTGCCTCATTTGCCGCTGGAGCATGGGTATTCTGTTTGGAAGGAATCCATGGATTCCATGGGCCGCCATCAAACAACGTATACCAGGAATTGTTACAAGTATGGTACGCCTTAGGTCCCTCTTCCCAACAGGTAGCAATCGCACATTTTACCATTGGATATTTTTCTTTAATGTAGTTTGTCAGTTCTGCGTCCATATAATAAGAGCCAGTAGACTCTGGATAAAAACCAAAACGGTCATAAAACTTTCCAAATATATCGTCTACAATACTCTTTTTATCCTCCATAGAAAACATCCAAATACAGAAATCTTTTGTTTTATATTTCTCACGAAACTCTTTACATGGAAGTCCCAAAAGAGAAAGCGCAATTTCATCACCGTACTTTTCATGGTGCTCTTTTGCAATCGCAACCGCCTCGTCATTAAAGAGGCTGGCATATGTCATTTGAATCGTTACTTTTAAATTATTTTTATGAGCCGTTTCCTGCTGAAACTTAAAGATATCCAAAGACTCTGTAAGCAGTGCTTTCTTTCCAATATCCTCCGCTTTTCCTTGTCTGGTTACTTTTTCCGCATATTCTGGAACCATTTCCGGACGATGGATAATATTTACAACAAATGTATTTTCCATTCCTATACTCCTTCTATCTGTTATTTTCTAATCGACAGGAGCTGTAATTCCTTCAACAGCCGTATCCAAAAGCTCCTGTAATTTTATTTTGCCAGAATTTCCTTCCACCAAAATTGCGCCAAGTGTCTTTGCCGGGTCCCAGAAGTTATCTCCAACCCTTTGGAGTGTCGCAAACCGGGATTGCAAAGCAAGCGCCGCAATTGCCGGATTTTCTTTTACCTCTTCTGAATCTGCCGCCATTACATTGGAAGGCCCAAGCCCCCTGACTTTAAAACGCTTTACCTGGTTGTCATAATTTGTTAAATACCGTGCAAGCTTCATGGCAGCTTCAACATTCTTCGAATAGGCGTTTACCCCTATCAGCTTGTAACCTGCATAACTTGCCATTTGAACCTGTTCACCTGCACATGTATATGTTGGCAGCTTTGTGGCAGCATAGTTATCTCCCCATGCTTTTTCCACTTCTGCCGCATTCCATGTGCCACTGACTCCGGCAATAATAGAACCATCCTTTACACCTTTAAGGAACTCAACATCCTGAACATTCTTAAAGCCTTCACTGCCTGTGATATCCAATATCGCCTGTGCCACGTCTGTACCTTTGTACTCTCCATCTGTAGCATTCCAATTGCAGATATTTGTCCCATCCTCAACTTTTGACAACTCTAAACCTGCACCGGCAAAAAATGACAGAATATAGTAACCATCATCAACTGTCATAGAAACCTTTTTCTTTTTAGCCTCTGCAATTTTAAGCATAGTATCCAAAGTGGCCACATCTTCTTCTGATTTAAAATATTTATTATTGTAAAACATGAAATAGCCATTATCAGCCGTCATTGGATAGGCATACAGCCTCCCGTCTCTGGAAGCCGCATTAACCGCAGCACTTTCCTCTCCACCATTTTCCTCAATCACCTGATCCACATCCAGTGTGATTTCATGCAATGTATTGCCCTCCAGCAAATCATCGAACTGATCGTCCGCAAATGCAAAAAGATCTCCTGCCATCTCTGGATCATTTAATACATCATCCTTTGCGTCCTTTTCAGACTCCATACTGAGTTTGATGTTCCAGCCTGCCACCTCGGTATATTCCTTTTGGAAACTTTCAATCATTTCACCTAACATCACCTGATCATCCTCGGCGCCCCAAACAGTTAATGCAACACCTTCTTCTTCGTCCTCTTTCGATACACCTGATTTCTGCACATCCTCTTCCTTTGAAGAACCACAGCCAGAAAAACAGGTGAGAGCAATTGTGCCTGCCATTGTTAATGCAAGTAGCTTTTTCTTCATGTTTTAACCCCCTTCTACGTTCTGCTACCCTCCTTTCTAATACTTTGCAAGGAACTGCGCAGAAATGATTTGATACAGTTCCTGATTATCTAAACCGGTCTTTTGTTGCGCAAATTGCGCAATCGGTTGTTCCTTTTACAGTATAAACAAGAACCGCTTCTCTGTCAATGCATTTTTATCTTTTCTATACATTTTTGGGTTACTATTCGTTACGATTCACGGCTGATTATTGTGTGGAACCCTTCAGAATCATCTCATATCCCAACAGTCTTTTCCTTTGCACTTCTTTGCCGGAAATATAGTCAAACAAAGTTTTGCAGGCGACCGTTCCAAGCTCTTTTGGATCATATTGCAGTGATGTAATAGACGGATGATAATTATCCAAAATAGCACTGTTATAAAACGATGCTACTTTCACCTGCCCTGGAATATCAATTCCATCCTGTGCAAGCTTATTTAACACATACTGACAGATTTTATCATCTGTGCAGACAATACATTCTACCTTTCCCCGAATGCATTCTTCCACCGCATGCTCTACTGACTGCTCTGATTCGCAATCCATATAAACCCTGCTCTGACTGACAGCCGCCCCCTGTTCCTGAAGCCCCAGCTCAAAGCCCTGATACCTTGTCTGATTGACCACCTGGTTCATGCCTCCGCCAATCAGGGCAAAGCTCTTTATTCCTTTTATCCTCAAGATAGAGGTCAGTTCCCGGCAGGCATTAATATGGTCATTGTCAATCTGAATCACATCCTCCACCATCGAACTGCCAATTACCACAAAAGGCATGCCACTTTCCTTGAGGTAGCTGACCCCCTCATCCTTCACCAGAGTTCTTCCCACAATCACACCATCTACTTTACGGTTTTTCACAATTCTCTTTAACTGGGAAATATCTCGTTCAAAGACCATCGATATCAGAATGTCATAATCTTCTGCCATTGCAACTTCGCTCACTCCTATCATGCATCTTTGAAAAAACGGCAAATCTGTCAACCCCGAATCACCTGGAATTACCCAGCCAATGTTATAAGTTTTCGAGTTAGCAAGCCCTTTTGCTACAACATTGGGCCGATAATGGTATCGCTTAATATATTCCATCACCCGCTGCCTTGTACCCTCACTGATTCTGCCTTTACCGGAAATCGCGCGTGATACAGTTGTTTTAGACACCCCCAGCGCTTCTGCTACATCATCAATCGTAATTTTATTCTGCTCTTTTTCCAAATGTACTGTAATATTTTCCAATGCAGAATCTGTCGTATTTTTT
The DNA here is from genome assembly GCA_947651225.1 of uncultured bacterium. Lineage (GTDB taxonomy): Bacteria > Bacillota > Clostridia > Lachnospirales > Lachnospiraceae > Butyribacter. The sequence goes on from CANSYK010000031.1 coordinate 31,599, forward strand.
TCCTCCTGCGCCATAGTCCCGCACTCTCCTTTTATTCTATTATTCCTATATGTACAGCTATAAATAAATGCTTACTGATACAGTTTAAAATAGAACAGAAAAAAAGGCAACCTTAAACAGAAATTAAATGAAGCGGCTTAAACATTTTTAAACCGCTTCATTGTTGCCAGCAAAAGGATTATCTTCCGCACCCAAACTAAAATATGTTATTTTACTTTAACATTTACTGTTTTGCTATAAGCTCCCGTTACTTTTTTCGCACCATTCTTTGCATAAGCACATACTCTGATATAGTATGTCTTTTTGCTCTTCAGGTTTTTTAATACCTTAGAAGTTTTACTTACTGTTACTTTTTTCGCATTTTTAAAGTTCTTTGATGTGCTGTATTGCACTTGATAGCCTGCTGCCTTCGCAGCTTTCTTCCAGCTCACTGTTACTTTCTTCTTTGCAGCTTTTGCTTTTACACCACTTACTTTCTTTGGCTTAACAGTAATTGTAATTTTCTTGGAAGCTGCTGTATACTTGTCAGTTGCTGCCGCATAAACGGTAATAACAGCTACGCCAGCTCCTTTAATCGTTACTTTTCCTGTTTTGCTGACAGTTGCTACAGCTTTGTTGTCTGTTTCATAAGTAAGTGCTCCCTCTGCTTTCGCATTTAATGTAAACGCTTTATTGCCATATGTCTTTGTGTAACTTGACTTTCCGGCAATAACCTGTTCAATTAATTCTGGAACACCTGGGACGTATTCACTGTTCAGATACAGAGAAGCATCATCCATGGTTCCCCATGCTCCGGCATTCATTGCAGCATCTACAGTTAATGTAATGGTGTTTTGTCCGTTTTTAATCATATCCTCTGAAACAAAGATATCATTTACTTTTACCTGCTTCCAGCCAAGGCAGCCAGTAAGCATTGTACTTTCGGAAGAATATTCTTTTCCATCCCCAGTCACTGCCACAAGCTTCAGGCTTTCCCCTTCTCTTGTTCCTGCACTGGCAAGTCCCTGCATATAAATAAACGCATTGTAATGTCCTGCTTTTGTCACGGTAGTCGTCGTTGATGCCGTAAACTTAAAATCAGAATCGCTGTAGAAATGCAGACACATTTCTCCTGATCTTTTATCTTCTCCTGATTTGACAGCTCCGCCTTCTCCTGTTACCGTCCATGCAGAACCTTTATTTTCAAATCCCGGATCTGACAATAAATTTGCTCCAACCACGTTTACTGTCACAACAACTGCATAAGAAGCATCGTCTGCTAATGTACCATTGATGGTGTAAGTACCAATTCCTACAGTAGTTGCTGCTGACTCATTTACTTTTGCCACATCTTCTTTGTTCCAGTTTACTTCTTTTTCCGCTTCGGAAGAATCATTATAAGTTACCGTAATCTTTGGCAAAAATTCATCTACTGTCTGACCTGCTTCAATACTGATTTCCGCAGAAGTGTATCCATCCGGCTTAACCACAGAAGCCTCTGCCCCATACTTTAAGCAATCAGGATTGTATACATCTAATACCGGAAGCGGATTGCCGTTAAAGTCGAATACACTCTGGTTCGTCATGCCGCTTCCTCCCCACCAGAGACCAGCATCATCCGGATCATATTCTACAGAGTAACTACTTGCCCAGCCAGAGCCGCATTCTACATCAAGCACTTTATTATCTGCTTCAATCTTCTCTGCATCTGCTTTCAGATTGCCATTTTCATCATATACTGTCATTGCTGATATCCATGCAGGCTCCCAATAGAAGAAACCAAGCGCTGCTTTCTCTCCATTAGAAAGAGTGACATCAACATTATTTACTGCATTGGCAACATCTCTGACTTCGTTTGCCTGCCCCTGAACAGTAACATTGTAATTCACATAATCCCCTGTTCTGAAATCAGACTGATTTGCTGTATGGCCAAGCTTATAAGTATTTGCCCATGAAGTTTCTGCGACCATAACATATTTATCATATGTCTTTGCCACATCAGACAACACATTGGTAAGATTTTCCATTGTACCATGAGAGTTTGGATAATAAGAAGAAGCAAACAAATCGTAGCTTACGCCTTCTTTTGTCCCATCTCCATCACCATCATAATCATCAAGATTTGCTGCATAGCTCATCAAAAGCCCGTCTTTTTCCGGATTGGTAAAATGAACTGCTGCAAGGATATTCTTGTCGATTGCATGGACTGCATCACAGCCGGCATCAAAAATCCTGTTCATATCCGCCCATTCTGTTACACCACAGACATGCCCATTTGTCTCATTACCAACCTGCACCATAGCTACATCAACGCCATTATCTTTTACCAGTTTAGTAAGGGAGTCCGTAATATAATCTGAAACCGCTGTAACCTTCTGGTCAACTGTATAGTCGGCCCATGCCTTTGGCGCTTTCTGTTTTCCCGGATCTGCCCAGAAGTCAGAAAGATGGAAATCAATCAGAACCTTCATTCCGGCCTTTGTTACATATTTTCCCATTTCAATTGCCGTATCAAGATCATTGTTACCACCGCCATAGCTTTTTCCATTGGCGTCATATGGATTATTCCATACACGGATACGAATATAGTTCACACCAGACTTTGCAAGGAAATCAAAGAATCCCTGCTCGTCAAGCACCTTTCCGTCCTTGTCCTTGAATCCTATCTTGTTAATCTCCTCTTCACTTGCTCCAGCAGCCTTCATGTTTTCTCTTACCTTCTCATATGCTTTCATAATACTAAGATAAGAAGAAACATCCATACCACGGATTGATTTTTCATCATAATTATCAATTTTTTTAATAAACAGCTCTGAAGGAATTGCCGGCTCGGAAGGAGGTGCCGTTTCTGTTGGATCGGATGACTCCACAGGAGGAGCCGGCGTTTCCTTAGAATCACTGCTTACAGCTTTGATACTGATATTGTCAATGTGTCCCCATGCTTTGGCTTTACATTCTACATATACGCCAACTTCCACATTTGTCATATTTTCAGCAATGACAAATGTACCACTGCTCTCTGTCCAGTTCCCCCAGCCGGAATTTTCCTGAACTACATCACCTTTTTCCCCATTCAGGTAGACATAAACTTTTTCCCCATCAGCACCCTGTGACTGTGCTGTTACCTTATACGTCCCAGCAGGAAGGCTTTCAATCACCTGAACACACTTGAACTCAATATCCGCATCCTCATTATAGAAATTTAATGCCTTGCCCCCAGTTTCTTCTTTTACTTCAAATGTCCCCGGTGCCGGTTCAGCCGTCCAGCCGTCCAGCCGTCTGTTCCATTTTCAAAATCCCCATTTACCAGTGCGATTTTCCCTTCCTTCTTAATAGAAGAAACTTTTCCTGCCGCTTCTGTCACAGAAACAATCCCCGGCTGTGTCAAAAGCATAGCCGCCCCCAGCAGACACGCCGCTACACGCTTCATAATTTTTTTCCTCATATACATCCTCCAATCTTCACCTGTTTTTCTGACAAAACCCTATTTCCTTATCAGAAAAGATTTTAAGAACCAATGCGCAACCGTTTGCGCAAAATCAGTATAACATCTTTTGCCCAGATTTTCAACACCCAGATTTTAAAATTTTTCTGGTATCAGACGAACTTCAAAGCAGAACTCATTTTCGTTTAACTGGTACTTTTCTGCCAGCTCTGGCCCGCAACTATTGGAACCTATTCCGCTCTGCCGGTAATCCACACAAAGCACCGTATAAGGAGACTCCTCCAACTGGTCGTTATGTGCTTTTTTGGCAAGCTCTTCCTGTGTAAAAACAGATGCATTAAATGCAAATGCTTTTCCACTTGCTACAGCCATGGCTGCCTTTTTATTTTCAACCATAACATAATCACAGTCATGATGGCTTCCGTTTTCCTGTGGACGCAGATAATCCTCATGTAGAGACTTCACATCCGTACAAAACAATCCATGATATCCAGCATGCCTTTTATCAATATAACTTTCTACAGGGCCAATCCCACAATACGTTATACGGCCCATGCTCTTTGGCAGGAACATACGCAGGCCAAACCTTGGCAGATAAGGAAATTTCTCATTTTTCCTAACAGAAAGGGACACATCTACCGCACCATCTGCCCATACTGTCCAGCATGCTTTAATGTCCAGAATCCTCTGTATATAAACGGCCGAAACCGAAAGTTCTGTTTCAACTATCACCTGATTCTCCCTAATAACAGTTTTTGTTTCATATGCCCTGGTTACCGCACGATCATACTGTGCCCTCTGCCATTCTGCCCGAATTGCATTGTCATTATCTGTCGGAGCACGCCAGATATTATATTCCATTGGACGCTCCAGCAGTGACTGGTTCTGATAATTCATTTCGACAAATACACCTGTCAGCTTGTCATATGCATAGCAAAATCTATCGTTAGAAATGATCAGATCGCAATCATCCTCTTCCACTTTAAATTCTGTTTTTTGCTCACATACAGCCAACCATTCCTTTACCTTCTGGTTTGCATTCTCCCCTGTCTCAACCGCAACCTCCTCAAATCCCAGTACAAAGCCGGCTGGAAGTACCTCTGCATCCTTCCTTTGCAGATATGTCACTTTGAGAAAGCATTTCCCTTTCTCCGGAACATGAAATGGTACAGGAACTGTCTTTTTTTCATGCGGCAGAATATCTAACTCTCCCAATTCTCCCTGCTCGATCACCACGCCATCACAAAAAACCTCATATTGCGCAGTCAGATAATCCTTTAAATTGACAAAATCCATATAATTTCGAATAGAAATCTCTTTCTTTTCCTGGCAGAACTCTGTCACACGCGCTGGCCTGTGCACATTTTTAAACTCCATAAGCCCCGTATGCGGCGTACGGTCAGGATACACAAGGCCATCCATGCAGAAATTCGCATCGTGCGGATATTCCCCATGGTCACCCCCATATGCATATTTCTTCTTACCTTTTACTGTTTTTCCAAGGTCAATCGCATGGTCAGACCATTCCCAGATAAATCCGCCACACGCCCCTTCATACTGATGAATTACCTGAAAATACTCCTCCAGATCCCCTGGCCCATTTCCCATCGCATGGCAATATTCACACAATACAAATGGTTTTGTCCCATCTTCCTTGAAATAATCATGGATTTCTTCGATAGATGGATACATACGGCTGTATGTGTCCAAGTTCGTAAAATCATATTTTCTCTTATCAGAATGATAACGGGCGCTCTCATAATGTGTCAGACGGGTAGAATCAAACTCCTTTGTCCACTTTAACGCTTCCTCAAATGTGCAGCCATAAGCACATTCATTTCCCATTGACCACATTACAACACAAGGACGGTTCTTATCCCGCTCCACACAACGCTGTACCCTGTCCACTGTAGTTTCTGTATATGCAGGATTGTCCGCAATTATCTCATTCCAATGTTTTAATTTCTCTTTCTCACTATTTGAAGAACGATAAACCTCTCCTGTTCCATGGCTTTCATTATCTGCCTCATCAATTACATAGAATCCAAGACGGTCATATAACTGGTAAAAATATGGCGTATTTGGATAATGGCTGGTACGGATTGCATTGACATTGTATTCCTTCATCAACAGCAAATCTTTTCGAATCTGAGCCCCAGAAATAGTAAAGCCGGTGACCGGATCACTGTCATGGCGGTTTGTACCATGGAATTTTACTTTTACACCATTCACATACAAAACACCAGCCAAAGCATGAATTTCCCGAATTCCCACTTTATCCGTAATCACCTCATTTTCTGTACTTAAAACTACAGTATAAAGATATGGCTGTTCTGCATTCCAAAGAACAGCATCTTTTATCTCAAAAAATATTTTTCCGTCCTCTGCCTGCCCTTCTGCCACTTTTTTCCCTTCTGCATCAAAAAGCTGTACCATAACCGGCACTGGCTGATTTCTATACTTTAAACAAATTTCTACCTTCCCATCTCTATAATCTTCTGATGGAAACGCTTTTATAAAATAATCAGAAATCCCTTCCTCTGTCCGCTCTAAAAGATAAACATCCCTGAAAATACCACTCATGCGGAATTTATCCTGATCCTCCAGATAACTTCCATCACACCATTTCAGTACTAATACCGCCAGCGTATTTTCCCCTTCTTTTAAGTTTTCTGTTACATCAAATTCACTTGTTGAATGGGATACCTGACTATAACCGACAAACACACCATTGAACCAGACATAAAAACAGGAATCTACCCCTTCAAAATTCAAAAATACCTTTGGAGCGGTTTCATTTTTATGATAAGAAAATGTACGCACGTATTCACCACATGGATTAGCATGTGGTACATAAGGCGGATCTACGGGAAACGGATAACGACAGTTCGTGTAGTGGTTATGGTCATAACCATAACTTTCCCATACTCCTGGAACTGTTACTGTATCAAAACTTTCTGCCGAAAACCCTTTCTGATAAAACTCTTCTTTTGCTTCATAAATACTTTCCAAAAAGCGAAACTTCCACTGACCAGAAAGCAGTATCAAACGGTCAGAAGCCTCCCTGTCACGTTCATCACCATTCAGCATTCCAGAAGATGGAATATAATAAGCCCTGTTTGGCATTGTATTCTTGTGTAATACATTCAAATCTTCAAAATATTTTGGAACAATCATCGCTATACCCAGCCTTTCTTATTTCTAAATACTCTTCTCAAAATTGAGAAGGCATTCATTTTTTCTATGTTGATATCTCCTGCAAAAGATATGCCAAATCTTCCTGATTACTAAAAAAATAGTTTTGTAGTCAGCCCTAATACCAGAAGATGCACAGGATAAAAGATATAGTAAGCATATTTAGGTAATTTGTCTTTTCGCTCCCCACTGTAAAGCCATATCAGATAAAATGCAATCGGACAGGTAAGGTATACTACCTCTGCTATAATTCCCAAAAGACTGGCAGCAATCCCCAAAACCGTCCTCACTCCACCTCTTTTCCGAAAAATATAAAATATTGCCACCAACAATACAATACAAAGGCCATACCGTGCCCTCAATATTGCAGCCCACCCCACAGCACATAAAACAATGACAACCTCCCCCAGCCGATAAACTATGCCTTTTTTATCCTCATACATTTTAATAAAATACAACATTAAAAGGCTTATGCCCAGGCTCATCATAGCATTTTGACTGGGACCAGTCAAACACTTTCTGGCTATTTGCCAGATCATAAGGTATTTCGCTAATCAAAGCAAAAAAGATAATGGAAAGAAGATAACTTCTGTAACTCGAAGTTTTTCGGAATCCTTCAACCAGCAAAAAGGCAAATACTGGAAGGGCAAGGCCCCCAATAAGCTGCAATACAGAGCTCACTCCAGACAATACCATAAGCTGTGAGTTCTTCTCCATTGCTGCTGACAATTCTGCCTGTGTATACTGATCAAGATTTATCAGCCCTTTCTGTATAATTGTAACTCCTATTGTCTGTGCTAATAAAATCACACCAGCAAAAATTTTCAGCCCATCTGCCGAAATACTAGTACTCCATCCGGGCAGAAATTACAGTTTTGTTTTGGCAGGCACTGATGC
>CANSYK010000032.1 GCA_947651225.1 uncultured bacterium
AAGAGTGGTTTTGATTTTTTAGTTAGGTTGCGGACGTAGTCTGCCCTATGATATATTGCGTGCTTTTTTCAGAATTAACGCATGACAGAAATTTATACTAGAGCGTATTTTGTGCAGATGGAAGAGGAATGGAACGTCAGCTTTTTGGGTATGATAGCAGATAGCAATGAAAAAGAAAGGGACAGAGAATCAGGATAGAAGTATGTATTATGCTGTATTAGAGGATGGAATACGGAGGATAGAGGAAAAGAGCTTTTTTCAGGAAAAAAAGGGAATCTGTATTTTACCATTAGAGGAATGGCAGGATAATCCTGTGTGGAAGGAAAAGTTTTCTATCTGGCACAATATTGACAGCATGCATTATTGTAAAATGGAGAGCTATCGTGATTTTCTGTTTGGAACGGTCTGTGTTCCGGCAAAAGGAAAGAAGGAAAAGGAAAGCAGTTTTGCAATTTATATCAGAAAAGATTATGTGATTTTATTGGACAAAGATGGGCTTGCAAAAGAAAAGGTGGCAAAGATTTCGAAGGAGGTCACAAGAAACGAATATTCTTTAGAACGTTTTGTGTATGATTTTTTGCAGTCCTTTCTTTCCGATGATTTGATTTTTTTGGAGAAAATCGAGCAGGAGATTGCAGAAATTGAGGAAGATATTTTAGAGGGAAGAGCAGAACATTTCAGTTTTCATATGCTGCGGATTAAAAAGCTGATTGCAAAGTTTTATCATTATTACAGCCAGTTGACAGAAATTGGTGATGAGATTCTGGAAAACCAGGAGGGCTTTTTTGATAAGGAAGAAATTCAGTTCTACAGGCGTTATACAGATAGGGTGTCAAGACTGGCGGGAGAAACGCAGCTTTTGCGGGAATATGCTATGCAGGTGCAGGAGGTCTATCAATCAGAAATTGAAATCCGTCAGAATGATGTGATGAAAATTTTGACAATTGTAACGACAATTTTTCTTCCACTATCACTGGTAGCAGGGTGGTATGGGATGAATTTTATCTACATGCCGGAACTTTCCTATCGATATGCCTATCCTGTTGTAATAGGTATCAGCCTTTTAATTGTGGGCATCAGCTTGATTATCTTTAAAAAGAAAAAATACTTATAAAAAAAGCGCAAAGTTGGATGGTATTCCGTAAGGATGTTGTTTCTTCAAAGACTAAATGATATGATACTATGTAGACAATGTGGCCTTAGGGCTACGCTGTTTTGATCGTATTGATGGCAAAGGCAGCAAAGAGGAGGAAGGATTTTGCTCAATGAAAATCAGTTTTATGTGGTGGATTTGTATCAGCAGTAAGAGAAATGCAAATCCTGGAAGTTGTAGGAGGTAAAAGAGGATTATGAGTTTTTGGGGGCTTTTCTGCAGTAATACCCTTGGTTTGACAATAAGTGTGCTATTTATGATCTGGATCTCTATGTTGCTTTTGGAGCGAAAACCATATCAAATAAGAGAACGCAAAGTGAAAATGATTGCTTTTACTATATTATTTATCTGTGTCTGGGCATTGATAGGGACAGTTTTTTATAAAGTGGGTATCTTTAGATGGAGGTATAATGCAGGACAAATCTTGTTTACCTATATGGGAATGACAGGAGCAATGTTTTATTTATATTTTCTCTATCGAGAAAATCTGCTGGCTTGTTGGATTTCGGCTGTTTTTTTAGAAATGTTGGAATCTTTTGCGGTACACATAGGAGTTTTATTTTCACCTAATATGACTTTTCATTTGGATATTTGGGGAGAACGGTTAATATATTATTTTTTTCTGTATGTATTAACACCACTCATAGAGATCATCTGGGTGCTGCTTCTATATAAAACTGGAGTTGGGAAAATGTTCCGACTGTGGATTGAACGGAAAGAATCGAAAAAGGTAAGTATTATTTTTATCAGTTTATACCCGATTTTGTCTGAAATACTTTATTATATGGTGCAAATGGGAGAACGGGTTGGTAACGATAATGCAGTCGTTTCTCTGTTATATCTACTGATTGTTTTTATTATTTTCGGTTATGCAGGGCGTCAGGAAATGCAAAAGAAGCAAATTCAGACTCAGCAGATTAGTATGCAGCAGCAAAATGCTTATATTGAGAATTTAGAAAAACTGCAGAGTGAAATGCGAAGATTCCGTCATGATTACAAAAATATGATGTCTGGCATGTACCTTCAAGCAAAAGAGGGAAATATGGAAGCAGTGCAGAATTTTATCCAGGATATGACAAGTGATTTTGATTATCAGGTGGGGGAACAGATACGCAGATTGACACAGCTTGGAAATATTCATATGCTTGAGGTAAAAGGGCTGCTGTTGGGGAAAATGGAAAAAATGCAGCAGGAGCAGATTTCCTGTGAACTGGAAGTATTGCGTCCATTTGACAGAACGCGGCTGAGAACGACTGACTTGTGCAGATGCCTGGGGATACTGATCGACAATGCCATTGATGAAGTACAAGGAAAAAAAGGTAAGAATCCAAAACCACAGATACATATTATGATTAGCAGCCAGGAGGAATGCACAACATTTCAAGTAAGAAATCCATTGTATTCAAACATTGATTTTCACAAGATTTGGCAGCAAGGTTATTCTACCAGAGGGGCGGACAGAGGAATTGGCCTTGCAAGTTATAAAAGTATTCTGGAACATTATGAAAATGTCTTCTCTCTGACAACAATCAGGGATGGCTATTTTATTCAGGAGTTAAAGATACAGGAATAAAGTTTGAAAGTTCTTTTCAAACTACTTATTAATGTTTTCTCAATTTTGAGAGGGTATTCAAAATTGAGAAAGACGGGGTATAGAAATGTTAAAATTGTGGAGGAAAAAAATATGCTTCCAATTTATATTTGTGAAGATGATGCGATGATACTTGCTGCACAGAAAAAGTTTTTAGAAAAACAAATTATGATTGAAGGTTATGATATGCAGATTGCTCTGTGTAGCAGGCACCCCCAGGAAATTATTGCAGCGGTGGCGGCGTCTCCAAAGAGAGGAATTTATTTTCTGGATGTGGAGCTTAAGGATGAGGCGATGGATGGATTTATGCTGGGACAACAGATTCGAAAGTTCGATGCCAGAGGTTTTCTTATCTATGTGACTTCCTTTCCAGATCTGGCATTTGAGACATTTCGTTATCACCTGGAAGCACTGGATTATATAGTAAAGGGCAATTCAGAAAAAATGCTGGCTGGAATGTACAAAAACCTTGCGATCATTACTGAGCGGATGTGTAAGGAGCAGGGAGAGCAAAAGGAATACTTTACAGTAAAGGTGTTGGATATTGTCAAGCATGTTCCAGTGGATGAAATTATGTTCTTTGAGACAAGTGTCCGTACACACAGAATAGAACTTCATGCGAAGAATGACTGTATTGATTTTATTGGCAGTATGCAGGAGTTACAAGAGCAGTTTAGGGAGCATTTTTTAAGGGTTCACAGGTCATATCTGGTAAATGTAAATAAGATTCAGGAGTTAGATTTAAAGCATCGGGAAATTCTTATGGATAATGGAGAAAAATGTCTGTTTTCTAAAAGTATGAAGGGGGAGTTGTTGAGCAGAATTTAAATGACAGTGTTCAAAAGCCATTTCAGGCAGTATGGTATATCATTCAGGCAGAACTCAGCATAAAGGTGATAAAACATGATATGATACTTCCATCATAATTACTCTGCGATAGAAAAACGGGGCAATTATAAAGAAAATATTTAGAAAGAGGGTTATGTTATGGAACAAAATGTATTGCTGGAGTTATCGCATATTTCTAAGCGCTATAAGACGGAATTGGCGCTTAAGGATATCAATATTACGCTTCATAAAGGCGAAATTCTTGGATTTTTAGGGCCGTCGGGCGCTGGAAAAACTACCACGATTAAAATAATCACAGGACAGTTAAGGCAAACATCTGGAGAGGCGAAAATTCTTGATACAGATACGGTTAATATTGATGAATCAATTTATGAAAAAATTGGCGTGGTTTCTGATCAAAGCGGAATTTATGAGAAAATGACAGTATGGCAGAATTTAAGTATGTTTGCAAAAATATGGCGTGTTCCCCGTGTAAGAGTGGAGGAAGTCTTACATCAGGTGGAATTGTATGAACATCGTAAAAAGCCGGCAGGTAAACTTTCCAGAGGGCAGACGCAAAGACTTGTTTTGGCCAGGGCAGTGCTTCATAAGCCAAGAATTTTATTTCTTGATGAGCCGACAAGCGGATTAGATCCATCGACTGCGGTATCTATTCATAAAATGTTGTTGGGACTGAAAGAAGAAGGTATGGCAATTTTTTTGACTACACATAACATGGAAGAAGCCACAAAACTTTGTGATAGAGTTGCACTTTTGTATCAGGGGAAAATTGTCGAGTGTGGATCGCCCAAAGAACTTTGCCTGAAATATAATCAAAATAAAAAATATCATCTGCTTTTGAATAATCAGGAAGAAGTCGTCTTAGAGCAAAGTCCTCAAAATATTGCAAAAATTTCAGAATGGATGCAGAGGGATGAAATACAGTGTATTCATTCTTGTGAGCCAACATTGGAACGTGTATTTTTACAAGTAACAGGGGCATCCCTTGGATTAGCCAGAATGTGAGAGGAGTTTTAATATGGATAATATCAATAAATTAACAGCAGTTGCACAGATTAAATGGATTTGTATCAGCCGCAATACAGCGATTATGATCGGGCCGCTTCTAACCGTGGCGATGGTATGGATGTTCAAAATTTTATATAGCATCAATTCGGGAGGTGATTTATCACCAATTCTGGTGTCTTTGATCCTGAGTTTGGGAATTTCCCTTAATTTGTGTATGGATGGATTCCTAATGGTAGGAACTGCCATTGCAGAAGAGAAAGAGAAACATACGTTACGGGTCTTAATGACGTCATCAGTCACTGGAATGCAGTATTTTATCGGAAGTATTCTATTTCCATTTGTGTTGATGAATATAATCAATATTGTGGTATTGGTGATTAGTGGCATTTCTATGAGCCAGGTATCTGTCGCAGCTTTCTTACTGGTCAGTGCGGCAGCCTCTCTGATTAGTTGTGTAATGGGAATGATTGTTGGTCTCTGTGCCAAAAATCAGATGAATGCAAATTTGATTTCTTATCCATTGATGATCGTGTTTATGATGATTCCAATGTTTGGAAATCTTTCCGAAAAATTGCACCATATCTCAGGGTTTTTGTTTACTGGAGTGTTGACAGAGATGGCAAGTGGGTTTGCAGAGGGAATGCCATATACGTTAAAACCTTTGGACATCGCAGTGCTTATCGGAGAATTAATCATTAGCATTCTTGTATTTTTAGTACTTTATCGAAGAAATGGATATGAAAAAGACTGATGCAATTTAGGCAAAGGAATTTTAAGTAATTAAGAAAGAGATAGAAGGATGCATCAGGCCTGACATAGATTTTTTGGCATGGTTCTTTTCTATGTTAGAATAAAGAACTGTAGGAAAATAGCTGCTCAAGATTACGCAGTTATTTTTCTACAGTTCCTAACATCAAATCTTATGGTAATGCAAAGAGGAATGCTTTTTTGAGAATATCCTGATAATAGGAAAGGTTTCTTTTCGGAATTGTATTTTTTGAGGTTAGCGGATACTGGTATAGCAATTCATCATTTAAGTAATATTCTTCATATCCAATAATATCTCCCTGGCGGATGGGCGCAGTCAGCGTCTCTGGCAGGTTAATTTTTGTGGTTATGGTATCGGTCTGACACAGCATCATGGAAACTTTAGGATACGAGGTACGGCAAAGGGACAGGTCGGCACTTGTTCCACCTGTGACAGGAAGTGTTTTTGGTGGCTGCAGTTTTTCTATTTTTACAGTATCAAAGTTTGCAAAGCCATAGTCCATCAGCTTTTTTGTATCAACCCATTTATATCCTTTATTGGGAGGCCAACCGCAGGCGAGTACACTGGTAATTAATGTTTTTCCATTCCGTTTTGCCGCACCGCAAAAGCAGTATCCCGCAGTCCCGGTAAATCCGGTTTTGATACCGATAGCGCCAGAATAACGGGTTAAAAAGGCATCGTGGTTATTGACCGCATAGCTTCGGTTGCCTTTGCAGTTTTGGAACTGATAGGAGGGTGTTTGTATAATATCAAGAAAGTCAGGATTTTGTATGGCATAGCTTGCGATAATGCAAAGTTCCTTTGCCGTTGTATAATGGTTTTTATCATCAAGTCCATTTGGTGTTACAAAGTTGGTATCTGTACAGCCAAGCCATTCCGCTTTCTGGTTCATCAGTTCAGCAAATCCTTCTACCGTTCCGCCGATATGCTCTGCAATCGCCACGGCAGTGTCGTTATGGGACTCTAGCATCAGGGAGTAAAGAAGGTCTTTCAGGTAAAAGGTATCACCTGCCTGCATATTTAACTGTACATCGGGCATAGAAGCAGCATAAGAAGAAACTTTTACCTTACTATCCATTTTTCCGTTTTCCAAAGCGAGGATACAGGTCATAATTTTTGTAGTGCTTGCCATTGGAAGTTTTTCATTTTCATTAGAACCGAGCAGAATGCGCCCACTGTCGGCATCAAGAAGGCAATATGCTTTGGCATACATACCATCTGGCTGCTCTTTTTTGGAAAGAATAGAAAAATCAGCTCCAGTAAGTGTCTGTTCTTGTGCTGGCACGCCGCTTTCTATGCTGCAATAGGGCGGAAAAGACTGGATTGCATATGATAATCTGTTTGTTGTAGAAAGAAACAGGAGAATCAGGCTGATTCCCAACAAAAAGAAACTGACGATTTTTTGCATGGAATTCCTCATTTTTTGTAGGTTCTTTGCTATGTTATGCGGATTATGGAAAATATATGTTGCTATTTTTGGGCAAAAGAGATAGAATTATAGTTGGTAAAAATTTGGTTTATCAATCATTATACTATAATTGGAGGGCTGAACATGAGTAACACGAATGCTTTGTCAGCAAGAGACCGCATTGCGTCTCTCGTTGACGAAAACAGTTTTGTTGAAATTGGTGCGAACATTACAAAGAGAAGCACAGATTTTAACATGCAGGAAAAATCAGTGCCAGCAGACGGTGTTATTACCGGATATGGACTGGTTCAGAACACTCCTGTCTATATCTATAGTCAGGACGCATCTGCCCTGAATGGAACAATCGGAGAGATGCATGCGAAGAAAATTGCGCATGTCTATGAATTAGCGATGAAGACAGGAGTTCCTGTAATCGGGCTGATTGACTGTGCTGGTATGCGTCTTCAGGAGTCCACAGATGCGCTTGCAGGTTTTGGTAAGATTTATAAGATGAAGGCAAAGGCTTCTGGCGTTGTGCCACAGATTAGCGCTATCTTTGGAAATTGCGGCGGTGGCGTTGCTGTTTTGGCGGCAATGAGCGACTTTACCTTTATGGAAGCAGGAAATGGAAAACTTTTTGTAAATTCTCCAAATACCTTAGAGGGAAACTACAAAGAGAAGCTGGATACGGCAACAGCGGATTTCCAAAAGACGTCATCTAATGTAGATGTTATTGTGGAAGGTGAGGCTGAACTGTTAGAGCGTGTAAGGGAGCTTGTTTCTATACTTCCAGAAAACAACAATGATGCTGCATTTTCTGATGAGTGCATGGATGACCTGAACCGCATGGTGCCTGACTTTGCGGCAGAAGTAAAGGATCCTGCGCTTGCGCTGGAAGATATCAGTGACAACAATTTCTTCTTAGAGTTAAAAGCTGGTTATGCAAAGGAAATGGTGACAGGTTTTATCTGTTTTGATGGAATGACAGTTGGTGCAGTGGCAAACCGTACTGCTGTTTTTGATGAAAAGGGAAAGGAACAGGAGAAGTTTGACGGGCGGCTTACGACAGCCGGATGCGAAAAAGCAGCAGACTTTATCCGAAAATGTGATGCGTTCCAGATTCCAGTATTGTCCCTGACAAATACAGAAGGATTTGCTACATCTGTAGAAGAGGAAAAGACAATTGCCAAAGCAGCGGCTAAGCTGACTGCTGCATTTGCAGAGGCAGATGTTGCAAAGGTAAATTTGATTGTTGGAAAGGCATATGGAAGCGCTTATATAACAATGAATTCAAAACATATTGGCGCAGATATGGTATTTGCCCTTCCAGATGCGGAAATTGGCATGATGGATGCAGAAGTTGCCGCAAAGATTATGTATTCAGATGACAAAGATGCTGATCTGGCAAAGAAGGCGTCTGAGTTTGCGGCACAGTCCGGTACAGAAGCAGCAGCACAGAGAGGCTATGTGGATTCCGTTATTGAACCGGAATCTGCCAGAAAGCAGTTGCTTTATGCCTTTGAGATGCTGTATTCAAAAAGTGAATTTCCAATCGGCAAGAAACATGGAACAATCTAAATAAGGAGAGGCATATGAAGAAGAAATTGGGTTTAATGCTTTGTGTGATTTCCTGCCTGGTGTTAATGATGGGCTGCAGCCTGACAAAGGAAAATAAAAATCTGAGCAAATCGAAGCTGACAAAATCTGCTGAAGAGTTTGCTGCACAGTGGTTTGAATATGATTTTCAGACTACGGTGGAGCAGTATGCGGATCAGATGGGCGAAGAGCAGGTGGATTCTTATAAAGAGTATGCAAAGATGCAGAAAAAGCACGGAGCCATGAAAAAGGTTGTGGATAAGGATTATTCCACAGCGTCTGATACGGCAACGGTAGCGTTGACTATTACAACAGAAAAATCTGGAAAGCTTGTGTTTACGGTAATCTATAGTGAAGATGGTGAAATCAGTGATTGGAAGGCGGAAGAGTACCAGTCAATCGGCAAGACGATGGGAAGAGCCGGATTGAATACGGTTATGAGTATGGCAATCGTGTTCTGTGTTCTGATTTTCATATCATTGCTTATTAGCTGCTTTAAGTTTATTGGTGGTACGCAGCAAAAGGAGGCGCCAAAGCCAGTTCCTGCAGCAGTAGCGCCAGCACCTGTACCAGAGGTTTTGCCGGAGGAAGAAAATCTGGCGGATGACTTAGAACTGGTTGCGGTTATTACAGCAACGATTGCGGCAGCAAGCGAAAACGAATGTACAGATGGGCTTATCGTTCGTTCTATTGTACGCAGGTCTTGATTGTCTGTACAGAGGGCATTGCAAACATTGTATATTAGCTGCTTGTAATGCAGACTTGCAGCTAAGGAACCGTTATGAAATAAATTAGCTGATATCTGAAAAATTATGGAGGAAAAGAGAATGAAAAATTACACAATTACCGTAAATGGTACTGTATATGATGTTACTGTAGAAGAGGGAACAGGAGAAGGCGCAGGTACAGCAGCGCCAAAAGCTGCACCGAAGGCGGCAGCACCAAAGGCTGCACCAAAAGCAGCGCCGGCAGGAGCTCAGGGTTCTGTAAAAGTAAATTCTCCAATGCAGGGTAAGATTATATCTGTTAGCGCAAGTGTTGGCCAGGCTGTGAAAAAAGGCGATGTTCTGATGATTCTTGAGGCGATGAAGATGGAAAATGAAGTTGTTGCACCAGGAGATGGAACAGTTGCCAGTATCAATGTAGCAGCAGGAGATTCTGTAGAGGTAGGAGCAGTTTTGGCGACTTTAGATTAATTTAGGAGGGACTGACTTTGGAATACGTTATTACAACGTTAGAGAATTTAGCAGGTCAGACAGCATTTGCCAATATTACGCTTGGAAATTATCTGATGATTGTTGTCGGCTGTATCTTTCTCTACTTGGCGATTAAAAAAGGTTATGAGCCTTTGCTTTTAATTCCAATTGCTTTCGGTATGATTCTGGTTAATATTTATCCAGATATCATGGCGGAGCCTACGGAAACAGCAAATGGTGGTTTATTGTATTATTTCTTTCAGCTGGATGAATGGAGTATCCTGCCGTCTCTTATTTTCCTTGGGGTAGGTGCGATGACAGACTTTGGTCCGCTGATTGCGAATCCGGCGAGCTTTCTTTTGGGAGCAGCGGCACAGTTTGGTATTTTTACAGCCTATCTGGTTGCAATCCTTCTGGGCTTTAATGATAAGGCAGCAGCGGCAATTTCTATTATTGGTGGTGCTGATGGCCCGACTTCGATTTTCCTCTGCGGAAAGTTGAAGCAGACGGAATATATGGGACCAATTGCGGTGGCGGCATATTCTTATATGTCATTGGTGCCAATTATCCAGCCTCCGATTATGAAGCTGTTTACAACAGAAGAAGAGCGTAAGATTAAGATGGGACAGCTTCGCCCGGTATCAAAGCTGGAGAAAATTTTGTTCCCGATTATTGTTACAATTGTAGTCTGCTTGCTTTTGCCAACAACAGCTCCGTTAGTAGGTATGTTGATGCTTGGTAATCTGTTTAAAGAGTGTGGTGTGGTAAAACAGCTTGCGGAAACAGCATCTAATGCTTTGATGTATATTGTTGTTATTTTGCTTGGTACATCCGTAGGCGCTACTACAAGTGCAGAAGCCTTTTTGAAGGTTACGACTTTAAAGATTGTTGCCCTTGGCCTTGTTGCGTTTGCAATTGGGACGACCGCAGGAGTATTGTTTGGTAAGCTGATGTGTAAGGTGACAGGTGGAAAGGTGAACCCGCTCATTGGTTCTGCGGGCGTTTCGGCGGTTCCGATGGCGGCACGTGTATCACAGAAAGTTGGTGCCGAGGCAGATCCGACAAACTTCCTTTTAATGCATGCTATGGGACCAAATGTTGCCGGAGTAATCGGTACAGCAGTAGCGGCTGGTGTATTTATGGCGATATTTGGGGTATAAAAGGTGAAAAGTATTTCTAAGCCAGCAAAAAACGCTGGCTAGGAAATGCTAAGTTTCACCTAATGAAAATGCAAAAGCAGCATTTTCTGATACAATGTTTTTTGTTGACGAAAAAAGACGAGGTGAAAAGTATTTCTAAGTCAGCATAAAACCTGGCTTAGAAATGTTAAGTTGATTTTTGCTTGCTAAGATAGAGTTAATAATGCCTGCAAGGGCAGAATGGAGGAAACATGGCAAAAAAGATAGAAAAGAAACCTGTAAAGATTACAGAGACGATTCTCCGTGATGCGCATCAGTCTCTGATTGCGACTCGAATGACAACAGAGCAGATGCTTCCGATTATTGATAAAATGGACGAAGTTGGCTATCACTCTGTTGAGTGCTGGGGTGGTGCGACTTTTGATGCATCTCTCCGCTTTTTGAAGGAAGATCCATGGGAGAGGCTTCGTAAGTTAAAGGCTGGTTTTAAGAAGACAAAGCTGCAGATGTTATTCCGTGGACAGAATATTCTTGGATATAACCATTATGCAGATGATGTTGTAGAGTATTTTGTACAGAAGTCTATTGCAAATGGTATTGATATTATTCGTATTTTTGACTGCTTAAATGATATCCGTAACTTGGAAACGGCTGTAAAAGCTGCGAACAGGGAAAATGGCCATGCACAAATTGCCCTTTCCTATACCTTAGGAGATGCTTATACACTGGATTATTGGAAGGATATGGCAAAACGTATTGAAGATATGGGTGCAAAGTCACTTTGTATCAAGGATATGGCTGGTCTTTTGGTTCCGGTAAAGGCAACCGAATTAGTAACAGCATTAAAGGAGACTGTTTCTATTCCAATTGACCTTCATACACATTATACTTCCGGTGTGGCAGCTATGACATATATGAAGGCTGTTGAGTCAGGATGCGATATTATTGATACAGCAATGTCGCCGTTCTCTATGGGAACAAGCCAGCCGGCAACAGAGGTTATGGTAGAGGCATTTAAGGGAACTCCTTATGATACAGGGCTTGATCAAACAAAACTTGCAGAAATTGCGGATTATTTCCGTCCAATGCGTGAAGAGGCATTAAAAAGTGGTCTGATGAATACAAAGGTACTTGGCGTAAATATTCAGACACTCCGTTATCAGGTTCCGGGTGGTATGTTGAGTAATCTGGTTTCCCAGTTAAAAGAAATGGGACAGGAAGATAAATATGAGCAGGTGCTTGAGGAAGTGCCTAAGGTTCGAAAGGACTTTGGTGAGCCGCCGCTTGTTACACCATCTTCACAAATTGTAGGAACACAGGCAGTGTTAAATGTAGTTGCTGGTGAGAGATATAAGATGGTAACAAAAGAGTCAAAGAAGCTTCTTTCTGGTGAATTTGGACAGACGGTTAAACCATTTAATCCAGAAGTACAAAAGAAGTGTATTGGCGATGTGAAGCCAATTACCTGCCGTCCGGCTGATTTGATTAAGCCGCAGCTTGCTGAACTTGAAAAAGAAATGGCACAGTATAAGCAGCAGGATGAAGATGTATTGTCTTATGCATTGTTCCCTCAGGTGGCTACAGAATTCTTTAAGTATCGTGAGGCACAGAAGGATAAGATAGATGCTTCTGTGGCAGATACAGAAAATAAAGCTTATCCAGTATAAACAATAAAAGAGAATAAAGGGAAAAGGGGGGTACCATATTGGTATCCCTTTTCTCTTGCAAAAGTTTAGCCATAATAGTATACTGGATGCAACAAAGAAAGGGTTATGATATGCGTAAGAAAATACAAAATCAGTTATTATGACAGTGGCAGGAGCGGCGCATTCTAAGATTGATTATAATGCATTGAGCAGGAAAGGAGATGCTGATATGTGTACCGTTTTTGAAGAAACTTGGGCAGAAGGGAAAGCAGAAGGGAAAGCAGAGGGAATTATTATAGCTGGTCATGAACTTGGGCTCTCTGAACATGATATTTTGGAAATTTTACAGAATAAGTTAAATATATCCTTACAAAAGGCACAGGAATATTTTAATATGTTTCGAAAGCAGATTATTTGAATGGAGGAAATACAGATGAATAATGAAGGCGTAAAGGATGATTTGATTCACGGGCTGGCAGATGCTTTTGCACAGGGGGATGGGACAAAAAAGGAGAAAGGGGCTTCTCGTTTTAACAAAGCAACTGGAACGCTGCTTGCTTCCAATACTTATATTAACCATGCATTAAGCCATATTAATGAAGCAGATTGTTTTACGAAAGGCAAAGTTTATACCTGCAGCCAGATTGAAAATGATTTTACAAAAATTATTTCGGACAGTGGAAAGATTATTCAGGTAAATATTAATGATCCAGATTTTACTTTTAAAATTAATCCAAGAAAAGCATAAACACGTCCTAGGACCTGTTACAGCAGTTTTTTCATTAAGGATGGGTAGAAAATGGAACATAGAAATGCAGAGGAAGGGTTGGAAGAAAGGTTGGAGCTTTCTTTACTATATGATTTTTATGGTGCGTTGTTAAAAGGAAATCAGCAGAGAATGTTTGAGGCATATATTCTGGAGGATTATAATTTTTCAGAGATTGCCAGCCAGGAGGGAATCTCAAGGCAGGGAGTGTATGACGCAATTAAGCGTGCCACAAAGCAGCTTCGGGAATACGAAAAAAAGCTTGGCCTGGCCGCTCGTTTTGAAAAGCAGAAGCTGCTGGCGCAGACGCTTCGTAAGGAGGTACAGGATTTACAGATGCCTGGAGAGGAAAAACGTTGGGAAAAGGTTTTTAAAATAATAGAAGATATTTTAGAAGAATCATAAAAGGGAATGTAAGGTTTGTCCTTACACTCCCTTTAAAATGTTACTCGTTAATTGTAAACAGAAGAATTAGCCCTGTGTAACATATGTACTGTTTTTACTAATGGAAGGAGTAGCATTTGGTAAATCCTGAGTAGTTTTTAAGCTTAATTTAGATTTCTTAATTGTATACTTAAGTGTTTTGGTGCCACCCTGTAAAACAGTAAGTTTTTTGTTCTTGATTGAAATGCTGCCGATTTTTTTATTTGATTTATTCTTGAGTGTAATGGTAGCATTCTTAATCTGTACAACTTTCTTTCCACTGTTGTTTACAAATTTTGCATTTACAAGAAGATTGCCCTTGCTGTCATAGTTCATCTTAGTTACGATTAAAGCGGCACTTCCATAAGAAACGTTAGAAACAGTGGCTTTGTTATTAGTGTATACATTTTTTACTACTTTTACTGCACATTTTGCAGTTGCTCCCGTTGTCTTATCAGTTGCTGTAATAGTAGCACTGCCTGCTTTTTTCGCTGTTACCTTACCACTGCTGTTTACCGTTGCAACACTTGTCTTACTGGAAGTCCATTTTACATTACTTTTGGAAGAAGCATCCGTTACTTTAAGTGTTTCATTAAATCCTACGGTAAGATTAAGAGTACTCTTATTCATCTTAATGGTAGGGGTATCCTGGTAGATGCTGAGAATATAATCGGTATTTGCTCCAAAGGTAAGAGAAATTGTGTAATTACCTGTCTGTGGCGTCTTCCAGTCAACATAATAAGCATATACTGGGCCATTTGCGGTCTTTACGACTTCCCATGCAGTAGAGTCAGTGCTGACAACAGAGTCCTCATATATTGTTTCGTTTCCTGCTGTTGTTTTAATAGTACAATTCATGTCGATTGGCTGTGCCACAAAAACATCAACATATGTGTAAGAAGTTTTTTCAATCGAGAAATCATACTGTACAGGTGTGTTGGCTGTTGCAGTGTTCATCTCCTCCAAAATTGTTGTCGTAGAATCAGCCGCTTCTGCTTTGTTTGGAGTAACTGCAAGGCTGCTAAGGCAGAGTGCAGATGTCAGAACAAGAGCAGTTGTTTTTGTTTTTAAATTAGAAAGTTTCATGATTTTCCTCCTTAAATAAAAAGTTTTTTTGTTGCCCCAAAGCCCGCTTTTCCCTTGCATTTAGGGCAATTACTATTCTCATTATAATAGATGGACTAAAAAATGGCAAGAGCAAATGGGATTTTTTAAGAAAACTAGAGCGTGAATAGCAACCGTGAATAGAACAGGGAAATAAAACTTGTCAAGAAAAATGCTTGACAATCTGCTTTTTTTCGATTATACTACGGATTGTGTCAAAATAAAAAAGGCATAGAAGCCTATATTGGACAGGATTCGGAGATAGCACACAGGGACTTATAGCAGGAGGGGTTTATGGCATTCGATTTAACAGAAAAATTGCAAAATGTTTTTAAAAACCTTCGGAGTAAGGGAAAGTTGACGGAGGATGATGTAAAGACTGCGTTAAAAGAAGTAAAAATGGCTCTGTTAGAGGCAGATGTCAATTTTAAGGTAGTAAAGAACTTTGTCAAAACCGTTCAGGAACGGGCAGTGGGGCAGGACGTTTTAAACAGTCTGACGCCTGGCCAGATGGTAATCAAACTGGTTAATGAAGAGTTAGTGAATCTGATGGGAAGTGAAACGACAGAAATTGCATTAAAGCCTTCCAATGAGATTACTGTTATACTGATGTGTGGTCTTCAGGGTGCCGGTAAAACGACGACAACTGCCAAGATTGCGGGAAAGCTCAAAAAGAAAGGCAGACTTCCTTTGCTTGCCGCCTGCGATGTATATCGTCCTGCTGCAATTGAACAGCTCTGTATTAACGGGGAAAAGCAGGGGATAGAAGTTTTTGCAATGGGAACTAGCCACAAACCGGTTGATATTGCAAAGGCAGCGATTGAGCATGCTGTAAAGAATAAAAATAATGTTGTGATTTTAGATACCGCTGGACGGCTTCATATTGATGAAGAGATGATGGAAGAACTTCAGGAAATCAAGTCCAACATTGATGTGGCACAGAGTATTCTGGTGGTTGACTCTATGACAGGACAGGATGCGGTCAATGTTGCATCGTCTTTTAAGGAAAAGATTGGGATTGATGGTGTTATTCTGACAAAGTTAGATGGTGATACAAGGGGCGGCGCCGCACTTTCGATTAAGGCAGTTACTGGTTGTCCGATTCTTTATATTGGTATGGGAGAAAAGCTGTCTGATTTGGAACAGTTTTATCCAGACCGTATGGCATCCAGAATTCTGGGTATGGGTGATGTGCTAACGTTGATTGAAAAGGCAGAAGCAGAAATCGATGAAGATAAAGCCCGTGAGATGGAAAAAAAATTCCGTAAAGCGGAATTTGATTTTAATGATTTTTTAGACCAGATGGCGCAGATGAAAAAAATGGGCGGCATTCAAAGTATTTTAAGTATGCTTCCTGGTATGGGGCTTCCATCTGATTTGGAAATAGATGACAGTATTTTTAAAAATGTTGAGGCAATTATTTATTCTATGACATTGGAAGAGCGTGGTAATCCGGCAATTATCAATCCTTCCCGTAAACGGAGGATTGCAAAGGGAGCAGGCGTAGATATTTCCGAAGTCAATAAGCTGATGAAGCAGTATGAGCAGTCCAAAAAAATGATGAAGCAGATGTCTGGTATGATGGGCGGCAAAGGAAAGAAGCGAGGAAGATTTTCCATGCCAAAAATGCCATTTGGACTATAATCAGAGTAAAAAGCAGAAAACATTTTTGGTATTGCCAAAGAATGCCGTTTGGACGATAGCAGGTTCTATTCTGTATTTAATCAGAATTTGAAATATACCTGATAAAGAGATTAAGGAGGTGAAAAAGAGATGGCAGTAAAGATTCGTTTAAGGAGAATGGGTAAAAAGAGATCCCCTTTCTATAGAGTAGTTGTAGCGGATGCCAGAGCACCAAGAGATGGAAGATTTATCGAGGAAATCGGTACGTATGATCCAAATCAGAACCCAAGCGTTTTCAAGTTTGATGAGGAAAAGGCTAAGAAGTGGTTAGCAAATGGCGCAAAGCCAACAGAAACTGTAGGTAAGTTATTAAAGGAAGCAGGCATCACAAAATAGTGTGAACTGTGGACAGGGAGGTTTCAGGTAATGAAAGAATTAGTAGAAGTTCTTGCACAGTCGCTTGTGGACCACCCGGAAGCGGTCACTGTATCAGAGACTGAAAAAGACAACGAGATTATCCTTGAGCTTAAGGTTGATCCAGAGGATATGGGTAAGGTCATTGGTAAGCAGGGGCGCATTGCCAAAGCAATTCGTGCGATGGTGAAAGCGGCAGCTTCCAGAACAGATAAAAAAGTCGTTGTAGAGATAGGACATTGATGTCGGGAATGTGACTGTGAAAAAGAGACGCCTGTGCCATTTGGTATAGGCGCTTTTTGTCTGCTAAAAATAATATGAAATCAATATTGGAGCTGCAAAAGACGCAGCAGGGAGAATAAAAATGGAAGATTTGTTTCGTGTTGGCGTGATTGCTAATACACATGGAGTTCATGGGGAAGTCAAGGTGTTTCCTACAACAGAAGATCCAAAGCGTTTTGACTGGTTAAAGGAGGTTCTTTTGGATGAAGGAAAGGAAAAAATACCGTTAAAGATACAGAAGGTCCGCTATTTTAAGAATCTTGTAATCATTAAATTTAAGGGAATTGACAATATAAATGATATTGAAAAATATAAAGGAATGGATTTGTATGTTACCAGGGAAAATGCTATTCCGTTAGAGGAAGATGAATATTATATTGCTGACATTATTGGTTCAGAAGTGAGTACAGAAGATGGGAAGTTTTTTGGCATATTAAAAGATGTGTTAGAAACAGGTGTTAATCTGGTTTATGTTGTGGAACATGAAGGGAAAGAGGTGTTGCTTCCGGCAATTCCTGACTGCGTAAAGGATATTGACACAGAAGAAAAGAAGATTGTGGTGCATATTATGCCGGGGCTTTTGGACTAAAAGATAGCCGTGAATAGTAATCTTTAAATCGAAGAAAAATGTAAAAGCAGCGTTTTTCGTATTGTGGATTTTAATCTATAAAGGAGGAAGGAACGTGAATTTTCATGTGATGACATTGTTTCCGGAAATGATAGAAAATGCGATGGAAGTCAGCATTACTGGCCGGGCGATGAAGGCTGGACATATTACTTTGAATGCTGTTAATATCAGGGATTATGCGCAAAATAAACATAACAGAGTGGATGATTATCCATATGGCGGCGGTGCTGGCATGGTAATGCAGGCAGAACCGGTATATCGGTGCTATCAGGAGCTTGTTAAAAAATGCAGAAAAGATAGCGGGGTGCGGGTGATTTATCTTTCGCCAAAAGGGACGGTGTTTTCACAGAGCATGGCGCAAGAATATGCAAAAGAGGAAGATTTGATTTTTTTATGTGGTCACTATGAGGGAATTGATGAACGGGTTTTAGAAGAAATCGTTACAGATTATGTTTCAATTGGGGACTATGTGCTGACGGGAGGGGAGCTTCCGGCACTTGTTCTGATGGATGCGGTTTCCCGTCTGGTGCCAGGGGTTTTGAATAATGCAGAATCGGCATGTACGGAATCTTTTTCAGAAAATCTGCTGGAATATCCACAGTATACCAGGCCTGAAGAATGGAACGGGAAAAAGGTTCCTTCTGTTCTGCTTTCGGGAAACCATAAACTTCTTGCAGAGTGGTATCGGAGGCAGTCAGTGCTTGAAACTGCTAGAAGGCGTCCGGATTTGCTAGAAAAGGCAGAGCTATCGGAGGAAGAAAAGAAATTAATATTGGATTGTGTGTAAAGCGGATGGTGAATTTTAAGAGATGGAAGGATTGAAAGGATGGTATATTTTGCAAAGAAAATAGAGAAGAAAATAATTGTCAGCATATTGTTCGTTTGTATTCTGTTTTCCGGGTGCGTTTCGCAGGAAAAAGAAGATTTGGTAATCAGTGGTTTTGCTTTTGATACGACATATACCATTACGCTATATCAGGGTGGAAGCAAAGAAGTTCTGGATGCCTGTGTGTCAAAATGCAGTACATATGAAAAGGTTTTCAGCCGTACTTTAAAAAACAGCGAATTGTATCAGATAAATGAAATTGAAGCACTTTATGGAAAGGCTGTGGAGCAAAAGAAAGAATACAAAGAGCAGTGGGAGCGAAAGAATGTTCATTATAATGAAAATGAGATTGCTTCCATCAAAGAAATCATTGAATCAGAAAAGTCAGAAAAAAATGAAATAGAATATGAACTTTCTAAAAATGGTCAGATTACTTTTCAGATAACAGAAATGATGGAAGAAATTTTGCGCAAGGGACTGGAATATTCGAAAGAATCAGAGGGAGGGTTTGATATTACGATAGAACCTGTTACTTCTCTTTGGGATTTCAAGTCGGAAAAGAAAGAAGTGCCTACAAAAGAAGCTATTGAAAAGGCGTTGTCTTATGTGGATTGCGAAAAGATTTCTTTGCAGGAGGGGAGTTTGTGCTTTTTGATGCCAGGGATGGGCATAGATTTGGGAGGAATTGCAAAAGGTTTTATTGCGGATGATTTAAAGAAGTATTTAGAGGAACAGGGAGTAAAAGGCGGTTTGATTAATCTTGGTGGTAATGTGCTATGTGTAGGGGAAAAAGAAGGAGGAGAACCTTTCTATGTGGGGGTTCAACAGCCTTTCGCACAGCGAAACCAGACTGTTGCGGTTGTTGCCGTGCAGGATATTTCAGTGGTTTCTTCTGGGATTTATGAGCGTTATTTTGAAACAGAGGATGGAAAATTATATCATCATATTATTAATCCCAAAACGGGGTATTCTTATGAAAATGATTTGCTTGGAGTTACAATTCTTTCAGAAAAGTCGGCAGATGGCGATGGGCTTTCAACAACCTGTTTTGCATTAGGCAGAGAGAAAGGGATTGCTTATATTAACTCGTTAGAGGGAGTTTATGCAATGTTTATTACAAAGGATGAAAAACTTTGGTATTCAGATGGATTTGAGGAGTTTATAAGGAAAGAAGAATCGTCATAGATAGAATACGTTGTTTGTTGATGGCTCCAAAAGGAAGGGGAATATAGATGGAAAAGATCCGTAGAGAATATCGTTTTTATGGAAGAGTGCAAGGAGTGGGATTTCGTTATTATACTAATTACGCAGCACAGCAGCTGGGGCTGACAGGCTGGGTTCGTAATTGTTATGATGGAAGCGTGGAGGCACAGGCACAGGGCAGCGAGCGTGCATTGAGTGAGTTCGTATCAATGATTGAAAATGGAAGATATATCAGGATTGATTCCTGGGATTGCAGAGAAATTCCGGTGGAAGAAGGAGAACGGGGATTTCGGATAAGGCAGGATTATTAGATGGAAGAAAAAAAGGAGATAGAGTTTTCGGTTTGGATGGCAGGACTGGCTTTGGGGATTTTTGCGCTGTTAGTACTTGGCATTGCATATTTTACGCCATTTTCGTTGGAAAGTCTTACGTATGACTGCTGGGTACACAAAAGGAGTGGGCTATACTGTCCGGGCTGTGGAGGCACAAGGGCATTTTTTGCCGTTTTACAGGGAAATTTTATTGGTTCTTTTTTTTATCATCCGTTGGTGCTTTATATGGGTATTTTATACGTTGTATTTATGTTTCGAGGGATCATTCATTTTTTGTCAAAGGGAAAATACCCTTTTATGAAATTTCGCCTGGGCTATATCTATGTGGCAATTGGCATTACCATTGTTCAGTTTCTTGTGAAAAATATCTGTCTTTTATTGTTCCATATTGCATGGATATGATGGAAAATTGCTTTTTGCAAGATGTGCTTTCCACTTTATGGGAGATTTGGCTCAAATTTAGGAGGTGTAGCGGGCTACATTGACTAAATTTGAGTCAAATATAGCGCAAAGTGGGGAGTGCAGATTGTGAGAATGAATTTTTAAACGCACTTTAAGTGCGTGAAAGGAATTGCGGAGGAAATATGTATAAAATTTATCAGATGGACACAATACAGTTGGAAAATCCAGAGATTTTTGAAAAATATTATAAAGAAGTTTCCAAAGAACGCCGTCAAAAGGCCGACCAATTCCAGAGGGCAAAGGATAAAAGGCTTTCTTTAGCGGCGGGTGTTTTGTTTAGCCAGGGTTTAAAAGAGTATGGCATATCGGGGAAACAAGTACAGGTTGCGGAAGGGGAGAATGGAAAACCATATCTTATAGATTATCCGGATATTTATTTTAATATTTCTCATTCTGAGCAAAAAGTGTTAGTGGTATTTTCTGATGTTGAAATTGGATGTGATATCGAATATGCGACAGAAATGAAAGGATTGGAGCTGGCAGAAAAATTTTTTTGCAAGCCAGAATATGATTATATAGTTAGCCAGGAAGAAAAAGAACAGACAGCAGCATTTTATCGGCTCTGGACTTTAAAAGAAAGTTTTTTAAAGGCAACAGGTCTTGGACTGAAACTGCCCTTGAATCATTTCTGTATAAAAATAGAAGAAGGGATACAGGTGGAACAACAAATAAATAAGAAGAAGTATTGTTTTAAAGAGTGGAGAGAGGGGGAGTATCAGGCGGCAATATGCATGCCTGCAAGGGATAAATAATTGTGGAGAGAGATACTATTCACGGCTGATTTCAGAGAATAGCCAGACTTGTTGTGTTTGCACATAAGAGCTTGAATAGAGCGTGTTTGAAAATTCTTAAAATTTGCAATAAAGCTTTTATTATGGTAAAATAATAATTATATTTTATTCATCAAAGGGTTTGTTTTTGGATAGAATATAGGAGAAGTTGTTTTTACAGCTTCAAAAGGAATACATAAATACAGGAGGATATGTAATGGAAAATAACGAAAATGGATTTGAGAATAATCCGTATTCCGGTGATGATGGTGGCTATACGCAGGCGCCAAGTGGTTATAATATGAATGGACAGCCAGGGCAGCCAATGGGTGGTAATCCATATGGGCAGCCGCCACAGCAGGGCAGTCAGGGGTTTGCCATTGCCGGTATGGTTCTTGGTATTCTTTCACTGGTGTGTTGCTGTAGTGGATATATTGCTCTGGTTCTCGGAGTAGTTGGTATGGTTTTGTCGATTGTATCTTTGGTTCAGAAAAGACCTGGAAAAGGAATGGCTATTGCAGGCATTGTTTGTTCTGCCGTTGCGATTGTCCTGATTATCGTTCTTACGGCAATTGGTAATTCTATTACGCCTGAGGAATTGCAGAACATGCTGAAAGAAATTGAGGATATGCAGTAAAGTCTTGATAAGGAATATATAAGTATCACAAGGATATTTATGTGTTCCTTTTTCTTTTTTTCTTATGATGTTTAGAACAGCCTACACGCTGTCCGTGAATAGTAACAATCTTTTAAAATTTTCTACCAAATTTTTGAAATAACAGTTGACTTTTGAAATAAAGGTGATATAATAACAATAATAGTTATCGAAACAACAGTTATTGTTTTGAAATAACAAAAAATGGCAAAAAAGGTATTTATTGTTTTAAAAGCAAACAGAGCAAACAAAGAAAGGAGTATTGATTATGAAAGCAAAAGGAGTAAGGCTGCATGCGGCAAATGATTTGAGGCTTGAGGAATTTGAACTTCCAGAGATTACCGATAATGAGATTCTGGTAAAGGTGGTATCGGACAGTATTTGTATGTCGACCTACAAATGTGCTATTTTAGGAACAGAACACAAAAGGGTACATGATGATGTGGCAGAGCATCCAGCAATTATGGGACACGAGTTTGCGGGAGATATTGTAAAGGTTGGAAAGAACCATCAGGAGAAATTCAAACCTGGTATGAAGTTTACGTTACAGCCGGCATTGAACTATAAGGGTACGATGTGGAGCCCGGGATATTCCTATGAGTTCTTTGGTGGAGATACAACTTATTGCGTTATTCCTGCAGAGGTAATGGAGCTGGGATGTCTGCTTGAGTATAAGGGGCGTGCTTATTATGAGGCATCTTTGGCAGAGCCGATGTCATGTAGCATCGGAGCGTTTAACGCAGCGTATCACACCCAGATGGGAGTGTATGAGCATCAGATGGGAATCCGGGAAGGTGGTAAACTTGCTATTATGGCAGGGGCAGGTCCGATGGGATTAGGAGCGCTGACATACGCATTACATCGTGATGTGCGCCCATCTGTTGTTGTAGTAACAGATTTGAACCAGGAACGTCTTGACAGGGCAGAAGAACTTTTCCCTGTAGAAGAATATGCAAAAGAGGGAATTGAGCTTCATTTTGTAAATACCGGAAATTATGAAGACCCGGTAGCAGAACTGATATCCATTTCTGGTGGAACGGGATATGATGATGTACTTTGTTACGCACCAGTAGCGGCAGTAGTTAAGCAGTCCAGTGATATTCTTGGAAGAGATGGCTGCCTGAATTTCTTTGCAGGCCCAACAGATAATAAGTTCAGTGCATCTATGAATTTCTATGATGTACATTACAATTCTACTCATGTAATGGGGACGACTGGTGGAAATACAGCAGATATGATTGAATCTTTGGAGCTGACTGCCCAGAAGCGCATTAACCCTGCTGTTATGGTTACACATATTGGAGGCCTTGATGCTGTTGCAGAAACAACATTAAACCTTCCAAAGATTCCGGGAGGCAAGAAGTTAATTTATACACATCTTTCTATGCCACTGACTGCTCTGGAAGATTTAAGAAAGGCTGGAGAGGAGCGCAAGGATGACCGCTATGCTGCTTTAGCGGATATTGTGGAGGAACATAAAGGATTATGGTGTCCAGAGGCAGAGGAATACCTGTTAGCAAATTTTGTGGAAGAGTAAGTTGTTTTGAGCCTTTTGGCAGTTCCTTAAAAAATCTGGGAGGAGGGAGAAAATATGGATTCAGTAGAAATGCGTAGAAATCAGATTGTAGAACTGGTAAATAGAAAGGAATCAATCCGTTTTTTGCAGATTAAGGAATATTTTCCCAATGTTTCAGAAATGACGCTCCGCACAGATTTGAAAGCTTTAGATGAAGAAAAGAAGATTGTAAGGATTCATGGAGGTGCAAAATCAGTACAGCTTGTGATTGGCACAGACGATTATCTGAACCGGAGAGCTGTCCGTAATTTGCCAGAAAAAGAAGAGATTGCGAAAAAAGCTACAAAATTGGTTCGGCCAGATACGGCAATTTTTCTGGATTCGGGCAGTACGACAACAGCGCTTGCACATCTGTTTCCAGACCAGTCTAATCTGATTTATACAACTGGCTTAAGCTGTGCGACAGAGTTAGCAGATTTATCACGGCCTGTTGTCCAGATTCCAGGGGGGAAGTTGAATCGTTATAGTATCAGTGTGTATGGTGCATCGGTGGTACAGGAGCTGTCACAGGTGAACTTTCATCAGACATTTCTTGGGGTTACAAATTATATGTTCCAAACGGGTTTTACTTGTGGAAACAGTGAAGAAGCTATATTAAAGCGGATGGCCATTCGGCAGGCAGAGCAGGTAATTGTTCTGATGGATTCTCAAAAGATTGGTATAAAAGGGACTTATTCGATTTGCCAACTAAAAGATATTGATATTTTAGTGTCAGATGGACATTTGCCGGAAGATTTTAGAATGGAATGTGAGAACCAGAATGTAAAGGTTCTTTGAGGTTTGTTGTGAGAAGGGAGGTTGTACCATGAAAAATAAAGTACAACAGTTTGGTAAATTTTTGTCGGCAATGGTTATGCCGAATATAGGCGCATTGATTGCGTTTGGATTTTTGGCGGCACTGTTTATTGATACCGGGTGGATTCCAAATAAGGCATTCAGTTCTATGGTATCTCCAATGCTGACGTATCTGATTCCAATTTTAATTGCATCTACTGGTGGAAAAATGGTTGGCGGCGACAGAGGACGTGTCGTTGCTGCGATTGCTGTCATTGGTGCGATTATGAGCAATACAGATATTACAATGCTTATGGCAGCTATGTTTGTAGGACCACTTTCTGGTTTCTGCATTAAGAAGTTTGATGAAATGATGGACGGACATATGCCGGCTGGATTTGAAATGTTAATTAACAACTTTTCAGTAGGTATTTTTGGCCTGGTTCTGGCAATTATCAGTTACATTGTAATTGGTCCTCTAATGAGCGGAATCCTTGCTATATTGACTGCAGGCGTTAATGTTTTGGTCGATCACAGCTTGCTGCCATTGGTAGCCGTATTTATTGAACCAGCAAAAGTATTGTTCTTAAACAATGCAATTAATCATGGTGTATTTACTCCGATTGCGACTGGTCAGGCAGAAGAACTTGGTAAATCCATAATGTATATGTTAGAGGCAAATCCAGGTCCTGGACTTGGAGTGCTGTTAGCTTATATGTTCTGCTGCAATGATAAGACAACAAAACAGTCTGCGCCAGGTGCGGTTATTATTCATTTCTTTGGTGGAATCCATGAGATTTATTTCCCATATATTCTGATGAATCCTGTTGTTATTATTGCGCCGATTGTTGGCAATATGGCTGCTATTTTCTGGTTCAATATGACAAACTGTGGACTTCGTGGGCCGGCATCTCCAGGTTCGATTCTTGCTTATCTGATGATGACGCCAGGAGAAGATATGTGGAAGGTTTTAGTTGGTGTAGTATTAGCGACCGTAATTTCTTTTGCGATAGCTGCCCCAATTGTAAAAATGGCGGGAAGCAAGAGTTTAGAGGATGCACAGAATGAAATGGCGGCCAGAAAAGCAGAAGCAAAAGGAACGGCGGCTCCTGTTGCGGCAGCAACGATTGGAAATACATCTGGGGTAAAGAAGATTATCTTTGCCTGTGATGCAGGTATGGGTTCTTCTGCTATGGGTGCGACAAAATTCAGAAAGCGTATACAGGATATTCGCCCTGATATTAAAGTAGCCAATACTTCTGTAGATAATATTCCGTCAGACTGTGATATTGCGGTTGTGCAGGTGACGTTAGTAGAACGTGCGAAAAAATCAGCGCCACAGGCACAGATTATCACAATTGGCAATTTCTTAAGCGACCCGAATCTGGATGCGCTTTATGAGAAGCTTAGTAAAACGGATGCTCCTGCAAGTGCTGCCCCTGCGCAGAGTGCTGTAACAACAGAAAAGAGCGTTGCGAAGAAAGAGGTTATTATAGCAGATGGAATTAAGTTAAATCAGTCGCCGGTATCAAAAGAAGAGGCAATTCAGGCGGCAGGTGAACTGTTGGCAAAGCTTGGGTATGTAGATTCTTCTTATGTAGATGCTATGCAGGAACGTGAAAAACTGGTAACTACCTATATGGGAATGGGTGTTGCGATTCCTCATGGAACAACGCAGGCAAAAGGAACTGTGAAAAAGACTGGAATTGTTTTCTTACAGTATCCGGAAGGTGTAGATTTCGGTGAGGAGAAGGCACAGCTTGTATTTGGTATCGCTGGAATTGGTGATGAACATTTGGATTTGCTTTCTAAAATCTGTGATATGTTAGAAGATGAAGAAGTTCTGGAAACCTTGAAGACAACAGCAGATGTGAACTGGGTTCTTGACAGGCTTTCTTAAAAGATGTTTGTTCTGATTATAGTATAGTTGATCATTGTTTTTATATCGATAAATGGATAGATTTTATGCTAGGGTTGTGCTATACTACTACTGGCATAGCAGCTTGACAAGATAAAGAAATAAGAAAAGAGGTTGATTATGGAAATCAGATACAAGAGTACAAGGAGCAGTGGGGGAACAGTTACTGCATCGCAGGCAATTTTAAAAGGGTTGGCAGAGGATGGCGGTTTATTTGTTCCAACAAGTATTCCAAAGTTAGATATGTCTTTAGAAGATATTGCGAAAATGGATTATCAGGAAACGGCATATCAGGTAATGAAGCAGTTTTTGACAGATTTTACGGAAGATGAGTTAAAGAGTTGCATTAAACGGGCGTATGATGAAAAGTTTGATACCAAAGAGATTGCACCGTTAGCGGAAAAGGACGGCGTACATTATCTGGAGTTGTTCCATGGTGCGACGATTGCATTTAAGGATATGGCACTTTCGATTTTGCCTCATCTTCTGACGACCTCTGCAAAGAAGAATCAGATTAGCAACCAGATTGTTATTTTGACAGCTACTTCCGGGGATACCGGAAAGGCAGCACTGGCAGGCTTTGCTGATGTAGAAGGAACAAGCATTATTGTATTCTATCCGAAAAATGGCGTCAGCAAGATTCAGGAGCGTCAGATGGTAACACAGAAGGGAGCCAATACTTCTGTTGTTGGAATTACCGGAAATTTTGATGATGCCCAGAGTGGTGTTAAGGCGATGTTTAATAATAAAGAGCTTGCTAAAACTATGGATGAGAAGGGATATCAGTTTTCTTCTGCAAATTCCATTAATATTGGACGCCTTGTGCCGCAGGTTGTTTATTATGTATATTCTTATACCAGACTTTTGGCGCAGGGGGCTGTGCAGAAGGATGAAAAGGTAAATTTTGTTGTGCCGACTGGTAATTTTGGCAATATTCTGGCAGCATTTTATGCAAAAAATATGGGAATTCCGGTGAATAAGCTGATTTGTGCTTCCAATGACAATAAAGTACTTTATGACTTTTTTGAGACAGGGGTCTATGATAAGAACCGTGAATTTATCCTTACCTCTTCGCCATCGATGGATATATTGATTTCCAGCAATCTGGAGCGTTTGATTTATAAGATTGCCGGAGAGGATGCTAAAAAAACGGCAGATATGATGGCAGCTCTCGCTAGCAGTGGAAAATATTCCATTACAGAAGAGATGCAGTTCCAGATGAAAGATTTTGTCGGCGGTTGGGCAAGTGAAGAGAAAACAGCAGCTGAGATTAAGAGGGTATATGATGCCGCAGGTTATGTAATGGATACCCATACGGCAGTGGCTTCTGCTGTTTACCATGATTATAAGGAAAGAACGGCTGATACAACAAAGACGGTTATTGCTTCTACGGCAAGCCCATATAAATTTGCAACAAGTGTTATGACAGCCATCGATGAGAAATATAAAGGAATGGATGATTTTGCATTAATTGATGAACTGTCTAAAGTTTCTGGTACAAAGATTCCGAATGCAGTGGAGGAAATCCGCAGTGCTGATGTGCTTCATGACAGAGTGTGTGAAACAGAGAAAATGCAGGATACAGTGGAAGAGATTTTAGGATTGGCATAAAGATGGAAATGAAAAAGCAGAAGACCAGACGGTTTTCTGTTTTTTCTGATTGAAGAGTATTTTTGCAGACGATACTTGACAAAACAAAGAGATAATGCTATGATTTCAAAAATAAGGCACAATTGGCTGCCTTTTTTCATACAGAAATGTTAGCACTCATTTAAGAAAAGTGCTAACAGAAGTGTGATTATGTCAGGGGGGAAGGTGGCAGGCCGTACAGAATGGAGGGTTCTTATGTTAGTGATACCAGTATTTGACACTTTGATTTTATCAAATGTCCAGATTAATGTACAGGAGGATGTTTTTTCTCAAGAAGAGATTGACCATATAAAACAGGAGGATACCTTTATTATTGTTCCCATTAAAGAGCAGAAGGAACGTGGTGAATTGACAGAAGCGGACTTTTATGATGTGGGTATTCTTGCGAAAGCAGTTTCGACAATGAATCATGAGGGAAATGCTCTTTTTGTTATGGATACACAGGAGCGTGTCAGAATCCATGATGTTGCTTTTGAAGGAAACCGTGTGGAAGCCTCTTATGAGGTTCTTGCGGATATTGAGGATATTTCGGAGCAGGAGGAGCATGAGCTTTTAACTGAGTTTAAGCAGTATGCGGAGGAGTTAGTACAGAACCTTCCAGGTGGTGTTTGGATGAGGGGATATATCCGCCGATGGAAAAATCTGAATGAAGCGGCGACGAATATTGGTTCCTATCTGGATATGGATGATAAAGAGCGTTTTGAAATTATGGCTGCGGATTCTTTAAAAGAACGGTATTATTTGATTTTAGAAGGAATCCGGCGTCTGGTGGGAAGCAAGGCTGTCCGGGATGAGGTCAGCAGCAAGATGACGCAGGAGCAGCAGGATGCCTATAAGGTGATGGCAATTAAAAAGCAGATGAAGTTTTTAGAGGAACAGTTGAATGCCCTGGATGAAGACTTTACTTCGGAAGAAGAAATGTTTGCCCAAAAAATAGAAGAAGCGGGGATGGCAGAGGAGGCGAAAAAGGAAGCAGAGAGAGTGTTGAAACGTTTTACAATGGAAGGAAGCCAGGGACATGAATATGGAACGCTTTATGAATATCTGGATTTTGTAACAACACTTTCCTGGAAGGATGGGAAGGAAAAAAAGATTAATCTTTCCAAAGCAAAACAGATTTTGGAAAAAGACCATCATGGGTTGAAAAAAGTGAAAAAGAGAGTGTTAGAGCAGATTGCAGTGACCAGCCTGAAGGGAAAGCAGACTGGTTCGATTCTGTTGTTTGTTGGTGCGCCAGGTACTGGTAAAACAAGTATGGGGCAGAGTGTTGCAAAGGCGATGGGAAGGGAATATGTGCGTATCAGCCTTGGAGGAATTCGTGATGAGGCAGAAATCCGCGGGCACCGGAGAACTTATGTTGGGGCAATGCCAGGGCGCATTATGGAAGGGATTAAACGTTCTAAGGTAAATAATCCGGTTGTTGTATTGGATGAAATTGATAAGCTGACTCTGGATTATCAGGGAGATCCGGCCAGTGCATTGCTGGAGGTGTTAGACCCTGAGCAGAACCATTCTTTTGTAGACCATTACTTAAATGTTCCTTATGATTTGTCAAAGGTATTTTTTATTTGTACAGCAAATACAACAGAAGGGATACCAGAGCCGTTGCTTGACCGTATGGAGGTGATTTCCCTGTCTGGCTATACGCCGCTTGAAAAATACCAGATAGGGCGGAAATACCTTTTGCCAAAGGCAATGGAGGAGACTGGGCTGGAAAAAGGACAGATAACGATTACACAAGGAGCTTTAAAAAAGATTATATCAGATTATACAATGGAAGCAGGGGTTCGCAGCCTGCGCAAGCAGCTTGATAAAATATGCCGTTATGCAGTAGTAAAGATGCTTGAGCAACAGGATGTGGATTCTGGAGCATCGGCTGATGCAGAAAGTAATGTAGATTTATCAGAAGAAACACTATCTGGCGGAAAGAAAGGGAAGGAACAGAAAAAGTTTACGATAAAGGAAAGTGACTTAAGAGAAATTTTGGATAAAAAGGCAGCAAACCATGACTCAGCACTAAGTAAGGCAATTCCGGGCGTAGCAACCGGGTTGGCATGGACGCAGGCGGGAGGGGAAATCCTGTTTGTGGAAACAGTGCAGACAGAAGGGGAAGGAAAGATTCAATTGACCGGACAGCTTGGAGATGTGATGAAGGAATCAGCAGAACTTGCCTATACTCTGGTAAAATCTCGTTTTGCGGAAAAAATTGAGGATTTTGATAAGAAGGATATTCATATTCATGTACCAGAAGGGGCAGTGCCAAAAGATGGGCCTTCCGCCGGAGTTACTTTGTTTACCGCATTATCCTCCCTGTTTTTGCATAAGCCGGTTAAGAAAAAGCTTGCGATGACAGGCGAGGTATCGCTTCGTGGGGAAGTGCTGCCGATTGGCGGGCTTCTAGAAAAGCTGATGGCTGCGCATCGGGCAGGAATCAAAACCGTTCTGATTCCAGAGAAAAATGTAGAAGATTTAAAAGATGTACCAGAGGAAATTACCTCAAAATTGTCTGTGATTCCTGTCTCAACGATACAGGAGGTTGCAAAGGAAAGTCTTGGTATAGAGATATAAAAAAAGGCACCTTTATGGTGCCTTTTTTATTCTTCTGTTTCATGCATTAATGGTTCAAAAGTACGGGTAGAGTGTGTTGCATGTTTGCGGCTCTGAGTAACAGCCAGCGCCTGACGGCAAAAATATTCCTGAGAGCTTAAACGTTCCTTTTTTGTGGTACTTAGGCGGAGATAGGAGCCATCTGGCTGCATAATTCTTGCCTTTACATTGTCACAAAGCTGTACTTCCAGAATGTCAATTACTTCCTGTTGCAGGGTTGTGTCCTCTACAGGGAAGAGAATTTCAACACGTTTGTCCAGATTGCGCGGCATCCAGTCAGCGCTTCCCATATAAACCTCTTCAAACCCATTGTTATGGAAGTAGTAAATACGGCTGTGTTCCAGAAAATCGCCTACAATAGAACGGACACTGATATTTTCACTGATATCAGGAATACCTACTTTTAAGCAGCAGATTCCTCGAACCACCAAATCGATTTTAACACCTGCAGAAGACGCTTCATAAAGGGCAGAAATAATTTCTGCATCGCATAGGGAGTTCATTTTTGCCTTGATAAATGCCTTTTTACCAGCTTTTGCAAAGTCACGTTCCCGGTTAATCATCTGGATAAAACGGTCACGCAGCCAGATTGGGGCAACAATGAGTTTATTCCATACAGCAGGTTCAGAGTAGCCAGAAAGCATGTTAAATACAGCGGTAGCATCTTCACCGATTGCCCTTTGTTGTGTCAGAAGTCCCATATCGGTATAAAGTTTTGCGGTGCTGTCATTGTAATTTCCAGTACCAAGATGGACATAACGGCGGATTCCGTCTTCTTCTTTCCGTACAACAAGGGTAATTTTGCTATGTGTCTTTAAGCCGACCAGACCATAGATAACATGGCAGCCGGCCTGTTCTAATTTTCTTGCCCAGAGGATATTATTCTCTTCATCAAAACGGGCTTTTAATTCCACAAGGACAGTAACCTGCTTGCCATTTTCCGCTGCTGCTGCAAGGGAAGCAATAATGGGAGAGTGGCTGCTGACACGGTAAAGCGTCTGTTTAATCGCAAGGACATCTGGGTCCTTTGCTGCCTGGCGGACAAAATCAACGACAGGGTCAAATGTTTCATATGGATGGTGCAGCAAAATATCATGGTCTTTAATCTGGCTAAAGAGATGGTCATCACCGTTCAGCCATTTTGCGGGCTGTGGAACATATTTTTTGCTACGGAGTTTGTCAAAGCCATCCAGACTGGACATTTTCATTAAAAAGGTCAAATCAAGAGGTCCGTTAATTTTAAAAATATCAACTTCATTAATATGAAGTTTGTCTTTTAGGACCTGTAAAAGCTGGTCATCAATGGATTTTTCCACTTCCAGGCGGATGGCCTCTCCCCACTGGCGTTTCTTTAACTGGCGTTCTATTTCAATTAAAAGGTCTGCAGCTTCATCTTCTTCAATCGTGAGGTCGGCATTCCTCATAACACGATATGGAAATACGGAAAGAACCTCATAATTTAGAAATAATTTGTCTATATTTTTTTCAATAATCTGTTCTAACAGAATATAAGTTTTTTCCCCTTCTTCTGAAGATGGGATTTCTACAAAACGCGGTAGGCCGGAAGGCACCTGAACGGTTGCAAAGTCAATATCGGTGTGTTGTTTTTTCTTCTTTCCTGTATTTGGCATATAAAGTTCACGGAAATGGCTCTTTCCATCTTCTGTAGTATCATGTTGCTTTGTCTTTAGCAGGGCGCCGATATTTAATGATTTGTTACGAATCAGCGGAAAAGGCCGGGAAGAGTCAACTGCCATGGGTGTCAGTACTGGATAGACTTCGGAATGAAAATAGTTGTCAACATAGGTGGCCTGTTCCTTTGTCAGTTCCTCGTGGTGGTCAAGGATATGAATTTTTTCAAGCGTAAGGTCTGGGATTAAAAGTTCATTATATGTTTCATATTGCTCTCTGACAAGTTCATGTGTCTTTTTATTGATTTCTTCCAACTGCTTTTGCGGCGTCATGCCGGCAATATCTTTTTTGGTATAATTTACCTGAACCATGTCCTTTAACGAAGCAACACGAATCATAAAAAATTCATCAAGGTTGGAAGCAGTGATACTTAAAAATTTAAGGCGGTCAAACAGTGGAATCGATTTATCCTGTGCTTCCTCTAAAACACGATAGTTAAAAGAAATCCAACTGAGCTCCCGATTATAAAAATATTCCGATTTGGAATAGGCTGATTTATTTCCCATAGTAACCCTCATTTCTGCGCTGATTTTGATGTATCAGGGATTTGTACCAGTCAGCGCACAGGCACAAGTCCGATATTTGTTAAAATTCTTTTTTCTGTTTTAGAATAGGTTTAATTCCGAATACCTCTTCAAAAAAGTTTGCATTGTTGGAAAAAAATCCCTGTTCCAGTGCAATGTCATATAGAGTATGGCCGGTGATATATAAAGTGTTGTCTCTTATTTCCATTGTGATATTCCGAAACTTTTGCCTGTGGCTTCGATCCATAGAATCTGCTAGTCGAAGAATGGCATTTAGTTTGGCGATTTTGATATAGTCCGTTTCTTCAAAGGTATCATCAAGCTGTGCAAATTGTGGGAAGTCTCCCATAGGATAACGGACAATGGTAGCAATCATCATGCGCTGTTTGTGCGAAACACCAATAATTTCTGTCGAGGTGACAATTTTATAAGAACTTTCTCCGACATCTGTTAAATTAATAAAAGCACCACAGTTGTGAAGGATTACGGCAATTTGTAGTAAAAAGCGTTCCTGCTTTGTCAGATTGTTCTGTTTTTTAACAGCATCAAATATTTTCAAGGCAATACTTTCTACAATGCTGGTGTGTTTTGTACTGCTGGAGTAGCGTTCGGCTATTCTGCGTGCTGCTGATAAAATATCATCAGAAAAGCTATGTGCCGGGACAATATGTGTTTTTCGTTCTGCAAAATCGGCTGCCATGCCGTCACACAGGGTAATACCAGAAAGCCACATATGTTCTGCCTGGGTTTCTTCAAAAATATTGTGATAAATCATTGCAGTAGGTAAAAGCAGGGAAGCTTTTTCCATGCTGATATTTAATTCCCGGCTTAATTCCTCTGGTTTCTGCGAAATGATGGAATGGTAAAACTCATCATATTCTGAGCGGTTGACAGAATCTTTTTTCGTGCCCTGGGAATCAAATGGAAGCAAGTTTCCAAAATTGTGGTTAGATAGATATTGTACAAAACTTGGAAGCTGGTTTCCAACAGCAATGATATTTTTGATTCGAATATCCTTTAAATAAAGCTGGGCAAAAACATGCAGATCATGATAAATATATTCATAGATCAGGTTTTGGTAGTTGTCCGTAATATTGCGCATATTCTGCAAAATTTCCTGTATGCGGAGGGAGCCAAGCATAATATTCTGTGTGGCAATTAAGGTATTTTTGTTAAAAAGAGAAAGCTGGATGCTTCCGCCTCCGACATCTGCTAACAGAGTACCCTTTTGGATTAATTTATGAAAGGAATTCGGTGTCAATGCGATTGCCTTGTAACAGAGATATCTCTGTTCTGAGTTGCTTAAAATTCTGATTAAAAAACCAGTACGCTGTTTCACCTGATCCAGTACAATGAGATTGTTGTCCGCCTCTCGCAGGGCACTTGTGGCAGTAATCATATAATCATTAACGTCATATTCTTTCATTTTCAGGGAAAAGCCATTTAAAATACTGCAAAGCTTTTCAATGGAATGATAACTGATATGATTGGTAGAATATGTCTCATATCCCAGACGTGATGTGTGATGTACATAATCAAGCTGTCTAATGCCATTATTTTTTGAAATTTCGTAGATGCGGAGCGCTGTCTCATGGGAACCAACATCAATTGCCGCAAAAGTTGTGATTGCCATAGTAATTTCACCGTTCCTTTCTATACTTAAACTTGAGGTATTTAAAAAATTATCAAATCTGTCCTATCTATAATTTTACGTCATTTGCGCAAAAAAAACCAGTATTTCTAATAAAAATATTTTCTAAAACCAGTGTTACTATTCACGGCCGTTTTTGCAGCGCCAGACGGAATAGCTGGATGGCTTTTCGCATGATGTTTAGAATAGCCAAGAATAGTGAAAGATTCTTGATAAAATTCTTGCAAAGCACAATTTTTTGTGTTAAACTGTCCCAGTGCGTTGTGTATTGACGGGGTTTTTGTCTGCTTTTTTAAGTAGGAAGCGGCAAAAATGAAATAATACAGGAAACAAATTAAGCACGCATACGGATTTCGTATTGGTGCCACTAAGGAACCGTGCAAAGCAGTTATGTTTATACAGTTTCAGGGGTCATGCGTTTGGAAGTATGCGGAAGCAAAAAAACCAATTGGAGGTAGTAAAATGAGTGTAATTTCAATGAAACAATTACTGGAAGCAGGTGTTCACTTTGGGCATCAGACAAGAAGATGGAACCCTAAAATGGCAGAGTACATCTACACAGAGCGTAATGGTATCTATATCATCGACTTACAGAAGTCTGTAGGTATGGTAGATACCGCATACAATGCTGTAAAGGATATTGTTGCAAATGGCGGTACGATTCTTTTTGTTGGTACAAAAAAGCAGGCGCAGGATTCTATTAAGGCAGAGGCAGAGCGCTGCGGTATGTTCTATGTAAATGAGAGATGGCTTGGTGGAATGCTCACAAACTTTAAGACAATTCAGACACGTATTAAGAGATTAAAAGCGATTGAGGCAATGTCAGAGGATGGGACATTCGATGTTCTTCCAAAGAAAGAAGTAATTGGTCTTAAAAAAGAGTGGGAAAAGCTTGAGAAAAACCTTGGCGGTATTAAGGATATGAAGCAGATTCCAGATGCTATTTTTGTTGTAGATCCAAAGAAAGAGAGAATCTGCATTCAGGAAGCACATACATTAGGGATTCCTTTAATCGGAATTGCAGATACAAACTGTGATCCGGAAGAGCTTGATTATGTAATCCCTGGAAATGATGATGCAATCAGGGCTGTTAAGCTTATCGTTTCCAAGATTGCGGATGCTGTTATTGAAGCAAATCAGGGTGAGTCTATGGCAGAAGCAGAAGAGGAAGTTGCTGGGGCATAATTTGTGCGCAGGCAAGTGAGAATCGTCACCAGGCTTGCCCGAAGGGTATTTGGGCGCTTCGTGAATCCGGAGTTACTATTCGCAGATAGTTTTTCGCTTGATGTTTAAAATAGCCGTGAATAGTAACAGTCTGGACAGTTTCACAAAGTGTGGTGTCAAGGGTTATATTTGAGGAAAGTAAATGGAGGAAAATAATATGGCAATTACAGCTTCACAGGTAAAAGAGTTAAGGGAAATGACCGGAGCCGGAATGATGGATTGTAAAAAGGCTCTTACAAATACAGATGGTGATATGGACAAGGCAGTAGAGTGGTTAAGAGAGAATGGCCTTGCAAAAGCTGAGAAGAAATCGGGACGTATTGCAGCAGAGGGAATGGTTGCGGTTGATGTTTCAGAGGATGGCAAAACGGCATCTATTGTAGAAGTTAACAGTGAAACTGATTTCGTAGCTAAAAATGAGAAATTTCAGACATATGTTGCAGAGGTTGCGGCACAGGTTAAGACAAGCTCTGCTGCTGACGTAGATGCATTCCTTGCAGAGCCATGGGCCGCTGATAACAGCCAGACAGTGGATGAGAAGTTAAAATCTATGATTGCTGTTATTGGTGAAAATATGACAATCCGCCGTTTCCAGAAAGTGGAAACAGATGGTCTTGTCGTTTCTTATATCCATGCGGGCGGTAAGATTGGCGTATTAGTAGAAGCTGATACAGATTCTGCAAGCGATGGCGTAAAAGAATGCTTAAAGAATGTTGCAATGCAGGTTGCTGCTTTAAATCCAAAATATGTATCTTCAGATGATGTTGATGAGGATTATAAAGAGCATGAGAAAGGGATTTTGCTGGCACAGGCTAAGAATGACCCTAAGAATGCAAACAAGCCAGATGATATCATTGAAAAGATGATTACAGGCCGATTGAATAAAGAATTAAAAGAAGTCTGCCTGTTAGAGCAGGAATATGTAAAGGCTGAAAATAAAGAGACAGTTGGTAAATATGTTGAGAATGTGGCAAAGGCAGAAGGCTGCAAGTTAGTTGTTAAGAATTTTGTTCGTTTTGAGACAGGTGAAGGCCTGGAGAAAAAGGAAGAGGATTTTGCAGCAGAGGTGGCAGCTCAGATGAATGCGTAGAAATTTGTCGAAATCAGGCGAATAGCAATATGAAGAAGAACCCTTGTAAGTGGTGTGGATATGCTGCTTGCAGGGGTTTTATATATTTTTTACGAATAATAATTGGGAAGATGGATACAGAGTATGTCTACAAAAATATTGCAATTTACATATTTTTTGCATATAATAAATAAGTGAGAAGAGATTAAAATAGGTTTCAATTCGTGAGGAGGTGTTGATATGGCAACATCAAGTATACTTACTAATATAAAAATTACAGATCCGAAAAAGGCGGAAGATTTTGTAGAAGCATTAGATATTTCAGCGCATGAACCAGAAAGGATACCTTCCAAGCCTATTATTCCATTAGTTACTAATATAGCGGAAATACGAAGGTTTATGGGAATGGAGAATCGGGAAAAT
Source organism: uncultured bacterium (assembly GCA_947651225.1). GTDB lineage: Bacteria > Bacillota > Clostridia > Lachnospirales > Lachnospiraceae > Butyribacter. The sequence continues at coordinate 36,952 of CANSYK010000032.1, forward strand.
GAATGATTGTATAGCAGTAAATATTCAGGATATGCTTAAAGCAATCGGAGAGGAGGAATTATTAAGGCTTCTCTCCGATTTTTCGTGTCCACTAAATAGGGAAGTAGAGGATTTTGTACGAAATAAATCCATCGATTTTGCACAAAGGAAGCTTTCTATTACATATCTTGTTATGAAGAGAACGAATGAGATGAAAAATATCCTTGTAGGAATTTATACGTTATCTCATAAGGCTATTGAAATTACGAATTCCAATATTAGTAATACAACTCGTAAAAAACTGTTGAGGTATGCAACTTTGGACAAGGATACCAATAAATACAATATTTCTGCATTTTTAATTGCACAGTTTGGAAAAAACAGTGCCATACCACAAGTAAATACAATTACTGGAAACGAATTAATGGATTTAACATTTGAGTTGCTGAAGCATATCCAATATTGTGTTGGTGGAGGTGTTGTGTATTTGGATTGTGAGGATGTGGAAAAGGTTCTTGATTTTTATCAAAAGATTGTAACCGTTTTAAAATATTTGGTGAGAGGAAGTCAGAGATAGATCAAAAAAGGTATTTGCAATTACTTCGATTTTTTTGAAGAATGTTATATTAAGTATTGGTAATATGGTGAATAAGAAAAAAGAGGATTAAAATGGAGTTTTATCATATGTTGGGTATTACGATCCTTTTTGTGAATTGTTACAGAATGCAATGGATGCGACAGATAGAATGGCACATATTGTAGGTAATGAATATAGAAAAAGAATAAAAATATATATAGATTTCATTAAAAATGGTTGATTATCTCAAAAAAGCCTTGATTTATGGGCATACAAGCAGGATTTCAAGCTGAATTTACTACCAATTTACTACTTTTGAGG
>CANSYK010000033.1 GCA_947651225.1 uncultured bacterium
TGGCATCAGTGTCTGCCAAAACAAAACTGTAATTTCTGCCCGGATGGAGTACTAGTAATGTTACTTTCCCCACCCCGTGAAAAGTAACCGAACTTTACTGGTGCGTAATGCAGTAATGAAAAAACTGTTGTGGAGTGTCAAAAGATATGCTATGATGCCAAAAGAGTAATCGTGTTACAAGGTGGTGAACCTCCCTAACTTGAAAGAGAAGGGAGGTGGTGCAGATGGATACATACCAGATTTTAAGCTTGTTATTTTTGGGTGGTAACTTCCTGATTGCGCTGCTTGCCTACATAGATAGGACGAACAAGCGAAAATAAATAAACCTACCTTGTACTTGGCGGTCTAGGTAGGTTTATTATATAAACACTATTTTAGGGATGTCAACCATTTTGTGGGCGGTTGCTCCTCTTTCGTTCTTAATATAGCATATCTTAGGTTTGATTGCAAGAGCCTTTTGCTGGCATTCAAGGAAAGGCAATTACTAGGGCTGCTTTCCCCACCCCGTGAAAAGTAACAAGTTCGTGCGCTTTTTTATATAGAAATTTCGCTGTTACTGGCTGTAAAGTAAACAGTAACAGTTCCTAAGCATGATTTCTGTTATTTTAAGTATTGCTAGAGGCTTCAAAAAACATTATACTATGATTATATTTATGGCAGATTATTTTAAGGAGGAATCGTATGGCAAGAACGGTTGGTATTGGAAAACAGAATTATGAAAAAGTGGTAGGAAACAATATTTTTTATGTGGATAAGACGTTATTTATAAAAGAATGGTGGGAAAACGAGGATGAAGTGACTTTAATCACTCGTCCAAGACGGTTCGGAAAAACACTCAACATAAGTATGGTAGAACAGTTCTTTTCGGTGGATTATGCAGGCCGCAGTGATTTATTTAAAAATATGAAAATATGGGAGGATGAGAAATATCACAGCTTGCAGGGAAAATTTCCGGTTATCAGCCTTAGTTTTTCAGGGGTAAAGGGAAGTGATTTTACCGATACCAGAAGGCAGATTTGCCAGGAGATTTCTGATATTTATAGCAGGTATTGGTTCCTTCTTAATGAAGAGGGGATTTTAAATGAAAGGGAAAAAGAGTTTTTTCATTTGATATCAAGGGATATGGATAATGATGTTGCAGCAGTATCGATTAAAAAATGTCTGAGGCAATGGAGAGATATTATGGAAAGAAAGTTATTATTCTGCTGGATGAGTATGATACTCCAATGCAGGAAGCTTATGTATATGGTTATTGGGAGGAAATTGTGTCCTTTATGAGAAATCTGTTTAATTCAACGTTTAAAACAAATCCATATCTTGACAGAGCGATAATGACGGGGATTACAAGAATTAGTAAAGAAAGTATTTTTTCTGATTTAAATAATCTTGAAGTAGTAACAACCACTTCAAATAAATACGCAGATGTTTTTGGATTTACACAGGAAGAAGTATCTAAATCACTGGTGGAATTCGAATTGTCAGATATGGAGGATTGTGTCCGAAACTGGTATGATGGTTTTACATTTGGGAACAAAACAGACATTTATAATCCATGGTCAATCATAAATTTTCTCGAAAAGAAAAAACTGTCAACTTACTGGGCAAATACCAGAAGCAACAGCCTTGCAGAAAAGTTGATCAGGGAAGGCAGTAAGGATATAAAAGTTACAATGGAAGATCTGATAAACGGCGGTACCCTTCATACCAGAATAGATGAGCAGATTGTCTTTAACCAGCTTGACCACAACGAATATGCAATCTGGAGCCTGCTGCTTGCAAGCGGTTATTTAAAGGTAGAAACCTACACGCTGGAAGAAGGAATTGAAGAATATGACTTAAAGCTTACAAATAAAGAAGTCAGGCTGATGTTTCAAAATATGATTGAAGGCTGGTTTAAACAATATTCACCAGCATATAATGACTTTATCAAGGCATTTTTAGAAGATGACCTTGATGCGATGAATTATTATATAAACAAGGTTGCCCTTGCAACTTTCAGTAATTTTGATACAGGCAAAAAACCATCCGAGTATGCAGAACCAGAACGTTTTTATCATGGGTTTGTGCTTGGCCTTATGGTAGATTTGTCTGACAGATATACAGTTACTTCAAACCGCAAAAGTGGCTTTGGCCGTTATGATGTGATGCTGGAACCATTAAAAGATAATGATAAGGACGATGCTATTATTATAGAATTTAAAGTATATCGGCCTCAAAAAGAGAAGAGGTTAGAAGACACAGTAAAAGCTGCGCTTTTGCAAATTGAGGAAAAGCAGTATGCGGCATCTTTAGAAGCGAAAGGGATTCCTTCAGGACGTATCAGAACATATGGATTTGCGTTTGAAGGCAAAAATGTCCTGATAGGATCGTAAGGAGTTGTAGACAATCAATTAGCAGTATTACCTTAAAAATATAGTGTCAATAAAACGATATTATATAAAAATGATACGATAATGTCATAATTATGCCGAATTTATTAAATTTTTATGCCAAATTCACAAACTGCGTATGAAAAATGCTTGATAATTTAGAGAATTTGATATATCATATCTAATAGAGGCATTGCTATGGAGAAGCCGAAGTCTGCTACATAAATAATCAGATACTGGTGAGGCGGTAGCAATGCAAAAAGACAGGTTTCTGTCAGTATATTAATCAATTAAGGAGGTTTTTAAATTATGGCAAAGAAAGTAGTTTTAGCGGGTGCATGCCGTACTGCAATTGGTAAAATGGGTGGAGGACTCAGCACGACTCCAGCACCTGTTTTAGGTTCTATTGTAATTGAAGAGGCATTGAAGAGAGCTGGTGTTGCGAAGGATCAGGTTGACCATGTTTACATGGGGTGTGTTATCCAGGCTGGTTTGGGACAGAATGTTGCTCGTCAGGCTTCTATCAAGGCAGGCTTACCTAATGAAACTCCAGCAGTTACTGTTAATGTTGTCTGCGGTTCCGGTCTGAACTGTGTAAATATGGCAGCACAGATGATTCAGGCAGGCGATGCTGATATCGTAGTAGCAGGTGGTATGGAGAATATGTCCATGGCTCCATATGCTATGATGCAGGGACGTTTTGGTTACCGTATGAATAATGGTAAATTAATTGATACGATGGTAAATGATGCGTTATGGGATGCATTTAACCAGTATCACATGATGATTACAGCAGAAAATGTTGCAGATCAGTGGAAACTTACCCGTGAAGAGTTGGATGAATTTGCTGCAAACAGCCAGCAGAAGTGTGAAGCTGCTATTAAAGAAGGCAAGTTTGATGATGAAATTGTTCCTGTTGAAATTAAGACAAGAAAAGGCGTTACTGTATTTGATAAGGATGAGGGACCTCGCGCTGGTACAACAAAGGAAAGCCTTGCAGGATTAAAGTGCTGCTCAGGTAAAGAAGGCGGTGTTGTTACAGCGGGTAATGCTTCTGGTATCAATGATGGTGCTGCTGCAATTGTTGTTATGAGTGAGGAAAAGGCAAAAGAATTAGGCGTTGAGCCAATGGCTACATTTGTTGGAGGTGCTCTTGGCGGTGTAGACCCATCCATTATGGGTGTTGGGCCAGTTGCATCTACTAAGAAGGTTCTTGCTAAGACAGGCCTTTCTATTGATGATATGGATCTTATTGAGGCAAACGAGGCATTTGCTGCACAGTCTGTTGCAGTAGGAAGAGACCTTGGATTTGACCTTTCCAAGTTAAATGTAAATGGTGGTGCAATTGCACTTGGACATCCAGTAGGAGCCTCTGGCTGCCGTATCTTAGTTACACTTCTCCATGAGATGGTTAAAAGAGATGCTAAAAAAGGACTTGCTACACTTTGTATCGGTGGTGGCATGGGCTGCTCTACAATTGTCGAAAGATAATATGGTGTAAAAGGGCGTAAAGCCTTGTTAAGCTTAACGAATTTGCTGGTATGGTTCCTTTGCCTTAATCAGGTAAAGGAACTATACCAGGAAACTGTAGATTAAATATAAGTTGTTCCATTTAATTATGTTACAGGTTCTAAGCAAAGTTAAGCTACGCCTAAGAAAATAGAGAAGCGATATTATAGAATATAAAAAGGAGTATGGATAATGGGTGAATTCATTTTGTATGAAGCAGATGGTGCAGTTGCTACAATTACAATTAACCGTCCAAAGGCATTAAATGCATTGAACAGTCAGGTTCTGGATGAACTGGATGCTACCCTTGATGCAGTTGATTTGGATATAGTAAGATGTTTAATCCTTACTGGAGCAGGCGACAAATCTTTTGTTGCAGGTGCTGATATTGGAGAAATGAGCACATTGACAAAAGCAGAGGGTGAAGCTTTTGGTAAGAAAGGAAATGATGTATTCCGCAAGTTAGAGACATTCCCGATTCCTGTAATTGCGGCAATTAATGGTTTTGCGCTTGGCGGCGGCTGTGAGATTTCCATGAGTTGTGATATCCGTATCTGCTCAGATAATGCGGTTTTTGGACAGCCAGAGGTGGGTCTTGGTATTACACCTGGTTTTGGTGGAACACAGAGGCTTGCGAGAACAGTAGGTGTTGGAATGGCAAAACAGATGATTTATTCTGCAAGGAATATCAAAGCAGATGAAGCATATCGGATTGGTCTTGTAAATGCTGTGTATACCGCAGAGGAATTAATGCCTGCTGCAAAGAAACTTGCTGATACCATTGCTAAGAATGCTCCAATTGCAGTACGTAATTGCAAGAAGGCAATCAACGATGGGCTTCAGGTAGATATGGATAAGGCTATCGTGATCGAAGAACAGTTATTTGGCGATTGCTTTGAGACAGAAGATCAGAAAGCTGGTATGGGCAATTTCTTAGAGAAAGATAAAGAAAAGAAATTAAAGGTAGTTCCGTTTAAGAACTGCTAATCTGGTTTTGTGTGACAGGAAATAAAACAACCTGGGTTACCAGGTGATAAAAGATATTTAAAATTAAATTATTTATGGAGGTAAAATCATGAAGGTTGGAGTTATTGGTGCAGGTACAATGGGTTCTGGTATTGCGCAGGCATTTGCACAGACAGAAGGCTATGAAGTTTGCTTATGTGATATCAATGAAGAGTTTGCTGCAAACGGTAAGAACAAGATTGCAAAAGGATTTGAAAAAAGAATTGCAAAAGGTAAAATGGAGCAGGCTGCTGCTGATGCAATTCTTGCTAAGATTACAACAGGCACAAAAGAGATTTGTACAGATTGTGATTTAATCGTAGAAGCAGCTCTTGAGGTAATGGATATCAAGAAGCAGACATTTAAAGAGTTACAGGATATCTGCACAAAGAAGGATTGCATTTTTGCTACAAATACTTCTTCTTTATCTGTAACAGAGATTGGCTCAGGAATCGACAGACCAGTAATTGGTATGCATTTCTTTAATCCAGCTCCTGTTATGAAGCTGATTGAAGTAATCTGCGGCGAGAATACAACAGATGAAGTAAACGACAAGGTAATTGCTATTTCTAAGGAAATTGGCAAGACTCCTGTAGAAGTGAAAGAAGCTCCTGGTTTTGTAGTAAACAGAATCCTTATTCCGATGATTAATGAAGCAGTTGGAATCTATGCTGATGGTGTTGCTTCTGTAGAAGGCATTGATACAGCTATGAAGCTTGGCGCTAATCATCCAATGGGACCTCTTGCGCTGGGTGACTTAGTAGGTCTTGATATCTGTCTTGCTATTATGGATGTCCTCTATACAGAGACGGGTGATCCAAAATACCGCGCCCATACCCTTCTTAAGAAGATGGTTCGTGCTGGAAAACTTGGACAGAAGACAGGTATTGGTTTCTATGATTATAGAAAATAATTATGGCATATAGGGAACTGTAAATAAATTATTTACAGTTCCGAAGTAAAACGTGTATTGATGAAAGAGCAATACAAATATAGGAAAGGTGGTAAAGAAAGGCATGGATTTTACATTAAGTAAAAAGCATGAAATGGCGAGACAGCTTTTCAAAGATTTCGCTGAAACAGAAGTAAAGCCTCTGGCTCAAGAGGTTGACGAAACAGAACACTTCCCAATGGATACTGTAAAGAAGATGGGACAGTATGGCTTCATGGGAATTCCGATTCCAAAGGAGTATGGCGGACAGGGCTGTGATATTTTGTCCTATGTAATGTGTGTAGAGGAGCTTTCTAAGGTTTGTGGTACAACAGGCGTAATTGTATCAGCACATACTTCACTCTGCGCAGACCCAATTCTGACATATGGTACAGAGGAGCAGAAAAAGAAATATCTTCCAGATCTTGCAAGCGGCAAGAAGATTGGAGCTTTTGGATTGACAGAGCCAGGTGCTGGTACCGATGCACAGGGCGTTCAGACAAAGGCTGTCCTTGATGGGGAAGAGTGGGTGTTGAATGGCTCTAAGTGCTTTATCACTAACGGTGAAGTTGCAGATATTTACATCATTATTGCATATACAGATGTTATTGAAGACAAGCGTGGAAGAAAGGTTAAGAAATTCTCAGCATTTATTGTAGAGAAGGGAACACCAGGATTCAGCTTTGGTACAAAAGAAAAGAAGATGGGTATCCGTGGTTCTTCTACCTATGAGTTGATTTTCCAGGATTGCCGTATTCCAAAGGACGCTCTTTTAGGACCACAGGGCAAGGGCTTCCCGATTGCCATGCATACTCTTGACGGCGGACGTATCGGTATTGCTTCTCAGGCACTTGGCCTTGCAGAAGGTGCTTTGGAGAGGACAATTGAGTATACAAAAGAGAGAAAGCAGTTTGGCCGTTCTATTTCAGCACAGCAGAATACTCAGTTCCAGCTTGCTGATATGGCTACAAAGGTTGAGGCTGCTAAGAACCTTGTATATAAGGCTGCCATGAAGAAACAGCAGTTTGCGGAGGGACAGAAAGTTTCTTATTCTGTAGAAGCTGCTATGGCAAAACTGTATGCTGCTGAGGTTGCTATGGAAGTTACTACAAAGGCAGTACAGTTACATGGTGGATATGGATATATCAGGGAATATGATGTAGAGCGTATGATGCGTGATGCTAAGATTACTGAGATTTATGAGGGTACTTCTGAAGTACAGCGTATGGTTATTTCCGGTAGTTTATTGAAATAAGGATTAGTACATTACCATCACACAAATTAAAAAATTAAGACAAGGAGTGACAAAGCCGTGAAAATAGTAGTATGTGTAAAGCAGGTTCCAGATACCAAGGGCGGAGTTAAATTTAATCCGGATGGTACTTTGGACAGAGGTGCAATGCTTGCCATTATGAACCCTGATGATAAAGCAGGTCTGGAAGCAGCACTTAGATTAAAAGATGAATATGGTGCAGAAGTTACTGTTTTAACAATGGGACTTCCAAAGGCAGAAGAGGTACTTCGTGAAGCAATGGCTATGGGCGCAGACAAGGGAATCCTCGTAACAGACAGAGTACTTGGTGGTGCTGATACCTGGGCAACTTCTACAACTCTTGCTGGTGCTTTAAGAAACCTTGAATATGATTTAATCATCACTGGCCGTCAGGCAATTGATGGAGATACTGCACAGGTAGGCCCTCAGATTTCCGAGCATCTTGACCTTCCGGTTATTTCTTATGCAAAGGATATTAAGATTGAGGGAGACAGTGTTGTGGTAGAACGTCAGTATGATGACAGATACCATATATTAAAGGCTAAAATGCCTTGCCTGATTACAGCTCTTTCTGAGTTAAATGAGCCTCGTTATATGACTCCGGGCGGAATTTTTGATGCATATGATGCTGAGATTACCGTATGGGGAAGGAAAGACTTAAAAGATGTTGATGATGCAAACCTTGGTTTGGCAGGTTCTCCAACAAAGATTGCAAAAGCTTCTGATAAGGTTCGTAAGGGAGCTGGAGAGAAGGTAGAACTGGATGCGGATGAGTCCGTTGCATACATCATGGGCAAATTAAAAGAGAAACATGTAATCTAATAATATAAGGAAAAGTGGTGACTAAAATGGGTTTAGAAGAATATAAGGGTGTCTATGTCTTTGCACAGCAGGTAGACAATGAATTAAGCGGTATCGCTTTTGAATTACTTGGCAAAGCAAAAGAGCTTGCCGGTGACTTAAATACTGACGTTACAGCAGTTCTGATTGGTTCTGATGTAAAAGGTCTTACAGACCAGTTAGCAGAGTATGGTGCAGATAAGGTTATTGTTGTAGATGATCCTGAATTAAAGGAATATAGAACAGAGCCATATGCACATGCTTTATCATCTGTTATTAATGAGTACAAGCCGGAAATCGTATTGGTAGGAGCTACAGCAATTGGCCGTGATTTGGGTCCTCGTGTATCTGCAAGAGTAGCTACCGGTCTTACGGCTGACTGTACCGTACTTGAGATTGGTGATTTCCCTCTTAATCCGATTCCAGGACAGGAGCAGAAACACAATCAGTTACTTATGACGCGTCCTGCGTTTGGCGGCAATACCATTGCTACCATTGCATGCCCAGATAACCGTCCTCAGATGGCAACCGTACGTCCTGGTGTTATGCAGAAGCGTGAGCCGGTTGCAGGCGCTAAGGCAGAGGTAATTGAGTATAATCCTGGCTTTACTCCAGATAACAAGTATGTTGAAATTGTTGATATTGTGAAAGAGCTTTCTGATACAGTAGATATCATGGATGCCAAGATTCTTGTATCTGGTGGACGTGGTGTCGGCAGTCCAGAAAACTTCAAGATTCTGGATGACCTTGCAGCAGCAATTGGTGGTACTGTAAGCTGCTCCCGTGCTGTAGTAGACAGCGGCTGGAAGCCAAAGGAGTTACAGGTTGGCCAGACTGGTAAGACGGTTCGTCCAAATGTATATTTTGCAATTGGTATTTCTGGTGCAATCCAGCATACAGCAGGTATGGAAGAGTCTGATATTATCGTTGCAATCAACAAAGACAGCAATGCACCGATTTTCGATGTAGCTGATTATGGTATTGTTGGCGATTTGAATAAGATTGTTCCAAAACTGACAGAGGAATTAAAGAAAGTAGTAAAATAAAAGTTTTTCATGAAAATAATGAGAGGGCAGTGTATGTTGCACTGCCCTTTTTAAAGTTTATTTATTTGATAAGGGAAGATTGTTGCTTCCCCGTAGTAAAAATTATGCTGATGAATTGGATGGTTTTTCGCATGATGTTTAGAAGAGCCGTGAATAGTAACGAAGAGTATGAAATGTAATTTTCACAAGGAAGAATTTTGTTGAGGATTCCATAAATGTATGATATGATATTTGTACGGAAAAGCCCATGACAGGGTGGTAGCCTCCCAAGCTGTAATAACCGGTATTTTGTTAGGTGCCGGGTACATAGAAGGGAGGTGCGTAATATGACAGATGCAGACATAATATTGATTTTCATCGGGATACTTGGTTTGCTGATATCCTTTGGCAGTCTGTTTCTTGCGTTTCTGACCTTTCTTGATAAGAGGAACGGTAAGAGAAAAAAATAACGCCTCCCCTGTCCACCCAGGAGAGGCATCTCTCATTGAGAGATAAATAGCCTAAACTTGGGAACGTCCACTTTGGAGTGGAAACTGTCCGTATGAAGAAACACCTGTTACCAGCAGGTGTTTCTCTTTATGTGATTAATATAACATAAATGGTTAGTGATTTCAAGCAGTTTCTTATTTGGCTGCTGTTACTGTCTGCTTCGTGACCAGTAACACAGAGCGAGCAGTAACAAGGTTGGAAGTAGGAGGAAAATTTATGCGTGGTATTGATACACAGACAAAGAAAATCAGGGGAAAAGTATTGGAGGAAGTAGCGCGTGCGGCATTTCGGCCTGGTGATGTAAGCCATGAGATGGAGGAAATTCCCTTTCGGATTACGCCTGCTGATGATCCACAATACAGTGAAAGTATCTGGAGGGAGCGTGCAATTGCTTCGGAGCGTGTACGTCTTGCGATGGGGCTGTCTTTGCGCCCATTAGACAGGCCAGTTCATGTGACAGAAGGTTATGAGGACAGCAGTATTACGGAGAAATATTATGAGCCACCGCTTATGCAGGTAATTCCTTCGGCATGTGATATGTGTGAGGATAATAAAATAGAAGTTACCAATATGTGTCGTGGCTGTGTTGCCCATCCATGTATGGAAGTTTGCCCGAAAGATGCAGTTTCTATGGAAAAAGGGCATGCTGTGATTGACCAGGAGAAATGTATTAAATGTGGGAAGTGCATTGCAATTTGTCCATACCATGCAATCAGCAAGAGAACCCGGCCTTGCTCGGAAGCGTGTGGAATTGATGCAATTGAAAGTGATGCACATGGAAGGGCGAAAATCAACAATGAGAAATGTGTATCCTGTGGACAGTGCATGGCAAGTTGCCCATTTGGAGCGATTTCTGATAAATCTCAGATTTTTCAATTAATCCGTTCTATCATCCAGGGCGGCGAGATTATTGCAGAAATTGCACCTGCCTTTGAAGGGCAGTTTGGAGCAGATATTACACCAGCGCAGATTAAGGCAGCTTTAAAGGACATTGGATTTTCCAAGGTTTATGAGGTTGCGCTTGGAGCTGATATTGGGGCAGTATCGGAGGCACATCACTATGTAAAAGATGTTGTAAATGGTGATTTGCCATTTTTGCTGACTTCTTGCTGTCCGGCATGGTCGATGCTTGCAAAAAAATATTTTCCAGAAACTATTGGCAGTATTTCGCAGGAATTGACACCGATGGTCGCAACGGCACGCAGTATTAAGAAAAAGCATCCGAATGCAAAGGTGGTATTTATTGGACCATGTGCGGCAAAAAAACTGGAAGCATCTAGTGAGGAAATCCGCAGTGATGTAGATTTTGTAATTACTTTTGAGGAATTAAAGGCCATTTTTAATGCAAAAGACATTGATTTTAGCAAATATGAACCAGGGCGTGCAATGCATGATGCGACAGGGGCAGGACGAGGCTACGCTGTTGCGGGCGGGGTGGCATGTGCGGTGGAACAGTGCATTCAGGAATACTATCCAGGAACAGAAGTGTTGATTGAGCATGCAGAAGGGTTGACAGAGTGTAAGAAAATGCTTTTACTTGCAAAGGCAGGGAAAAAGGACGGCTGCATGATTGAGGGAATGGGATGTCCAGGAGGCTGTATTGCTGGTGTTGGTACGATTTTATCCATTCCAAAGGCGAAGCTTGCCGTGGAGAAATCGGTAAGGGAATCTACGGTAAAGGTTCCGCCGAAAGATTTGCTTGAAATTGAACTGGATTAGATATGGTAAGTATAGGTTACTATTTACGGCTGTTTTTGCATTACCAGACGGCATCGCCGGATGGTTTTTCGTATGATATTTAGAATAGCCGTGAATAGTAACAAGTATAGCGCTTTTAAGGAAGAAGTGTGCCATATAGCGTATTTTAGAAGAAATTAGTGCATACGATATAATGAATATGTTGGCGAAAAGGAAAGGGGGATTTTTGTGGAGATTTTAAAAGCAATATTATTTGGAATTATTGAAGGGATTACGGAGTGGCTGCCGATTAGCAGTACTGGGCATATGATTTTACTAGATGAATTTGTTCAGTTATCAATGTCAGAAGTATTTAAAGAAATGTTTTTGGTGGTAATCCAACTGGGAGCTATTTTAGCAGTTGTCGTTCTGTTCTGGAAGGAAATATGGCCCTTCACGACGCCACAAAAGGGGTGGATTAAAAAAGATATTTTTTCTATGTGGTTTAAAATTGTAGCAGCTTGTATTCCTGCTGTTATTTTGGAGCTTGTATTTGGTGATAAGATGGAAGAGCTGTTTTACAATTACCAGACTGTGGCGATTATGTTAATCGTTGTTGGTATTCTTTTTATTCAGGTAGAACAGTGGAATAAGGGCAGAGAGGCAAAGATTGTCAGTATTGATGGTATTACGTTTCGCATTGCCTTTTATATAGGAATTTTTCAGTTGGTTGCCGCAGTTTTTCCAGGAACATCACGTTCTGGCGCAACGATTATTGGAGGGCTGATTCTGGGACTTTCCAGAATTGTGGCGGCAGAATTTACGTTTTATTTGGCAGTTCCAGTAATGTTTGGGGCAAGTTTTTTAAAACTTTTAAAGTTCGGACTACATTTTTCAACTTTGGAGCTTAGTGTATTACTTGTTGGAATGGTTACGGCGTTTTTAGTTTCTATATTCGTAATTCATTTTCTGATGGGTTATATTAAAAAACATGATTTTAAGGTGTTTGGCTGGTATCGAATTATCCTTGGTATTGTTGTGATTCTGGCATTTCTTATTATATAACATCGTACTAATACAGTATTACATTAATTTTGAAATAATAGGTGCTTGATATTTGTGTCAGGATAAGGTGGAGGAAGGAGGCAATGCGGTGGCATTGGTGACTGACGACAACGCAGTACTGGCGCAAAAGGCAGGTGCATATTACTCGAAAATTAATACAATGATGTACTAGTTATTACCAGTTCACTTAAGAGGGAAAATGCGTTAAAATGGAAGTGTGGAAGAATATTCAAAATTAATTGTTCCATAGTTTTTCATAAAAATAAAATAATAATATGTTTCTATTTACAGCTATTCTAAACATTATGCGAAAAAACAGCCGTGAATAGTAACAATAATATAAGTTATAGGAAATACATAAAAGATGAATAATATAGCTACAATTTTAAAAAAACGGAAAAAAATAATTATCATTATATTGGCATGTCTGATTGCGGCATATTTTTTTCTGGTCAATTTTCTTGTCAGTGCGGCATTGGTGCCTTCTTTTATGGAGAAGCTAGAGGCATTTGACCGGATTACGACGGAGAGTTATGCCATGCAGGTGCAGACGGAAGACATTAAAACAACACAGAAGCGGGCAATTGATGAAACAAGGGAATGGTTTAATGAGGCAAAATGCCAAAAGCTGGTCAAAGAATCGGAAGATGGATACGCTCTGGTGGCAGAGGAGTTTTTTTCAAAAGAGGAGAGTAATAAGTGGGTACTTTTGCTGCATGGTTATACAGGTTGGAAAGAGGAAATGTATCCTTTTGCCCATTGGTACTATGAGAGAGGATTTCATGTGGTTGTGCCGGATTTGAGATGCCAGGGGGAAAGCGAAGGTGATTTTATTGGAATGGGATGGACAGATCATTTTGACGGGAAACTCTGGTTGGATTATATCTTATCACAGGATGACAATGCCAAAATTGTGATTCATGGACAGTCTATGGGAGCCGCTGCTGCTTTGATAATGGCGGGGGACAATCTGGCAGAACAGGTGAAAATGGTAGTTTCTGACTGTGCCTATACGGATGCGTATTCTATGTTTGGGGAAAAGGTAAAAGAATGGTTCCATCTGCCTGCATTTCCAATAGTAGATACTGCCTGCCTGCTGTTAAAGCTTCGAGGTGGATATAATTTGAAAGATGCTTCTGCAATTGATGCGGTGAAAAAAAGTTCCGTTCCGATTTTATTGATTCATGGAGACCAAGATGCGATGATTTCGGTTCAAATGGCAAGGGAACTGTATGATGCAGCAAATTGTGAGAAGGAGCTTTTGATTGTGGAAGGAGCAGGCCATGCGCAGTCACAGGATAAAGATCCAGAGGCGTATTATGGGGCAATTGATACATATATTGACAGGTACATGGATTGATTTATCGTTACTATTCACAGATGTTCTAAACATCATGCGAAAAACCAGCCGTGAACAGTAACCGATTTACAAAAAATTTACATTTTCTACATAGAGTGATACTTGACAGAAGGAATAAAAATGCGTATTCTATATATTGTTAGTGGGGAAAACTGCTACCCTTTTTTCAATTCATACCTAAGGCATCCTGTACCCGCAGGATGCCCCCTTTTTTAAGGGGAGAATTTGAACTGTAAAAGGTGTGTTATGAGAAATATAGAAATATACGTGAACAGTATAAATTATAACAGATGGAAAAAACTACTGTCATAGAATGATTGACATAATGGTTGATTGGGATTAAGATAGGAGTATTAGAGATAAGGAGGAAATCCTATGGAATTTGAGAGAATTGGGAAGAACACGGTGCAATGCCATATGACTGTAGAAGAAATGAATGATTATGGATTACGGATAGAAGACTTTTTTACAAATCAGGAGAAGTCCCGTAATTTTTTGGAACAATTGGTAGAGCGTGCAGAAGAGGAAATCGGCTATGAGGTAGAGACAGGCATGATTTCTATGCAGCTAATGCGTATGCCAGATGATTCACTTGTCATTACGTTTTCTGACAGAGGGGAGGATGGTCTTCATAATATGCTGAACCAGCTTCAGAACCTTGCTGGAATGTTGGATGAAGGTACAGCGGAGACGATTGTTGATGCGATGTCCAGGGAATTGGGGGCGTCTTCGGAAGATGAAGTCTACGAGGAAGAGGATATGCAGGCTGAGGAGACAGGGCATACCTATTCAAAGCGAAGAGAAACAAAGCAGCGGGAGAAGCAAAGAAGAAGCACTACAACATCAAAGGTTTATCGGTTTGAAGATCTTACGATGTTAGAAAATTTTGCTTGCGCATTACATACAGAAAAGAACATTTCCAGTCGGCTTTACAGAAATACAGCAGGTGGGGAATGGTATCTTTTGGTGAAGAAAGGAAAGCTGAAAATTGAGGAATATCAAACCATCTGCCAGCAGCTTTCAGAGTATGGCTCACTTTGTACAAAACAGCCTTTTATGGAGCAATATTGTAAGGAGCACTATGATTGTGTCATAGGAAAACAGGCATTACGGGTAGTAAAAGAATATGCGAGTTAGGAGAAGCTCTGAATGAAATATGATTTTGATTTGGAAAACCGGAAGGATGCAGGAAAGCGGCTTGCCAAAATGATTTTAATTACGATAATAGAGGTTCTGCTTGTTGTTTCTGCTGCTTATGCCATTACACATTATGGCATGGAAACTTTTACCGTTTCAGGACAATATATGAGTCCTACTTTAGAAAACGGAGATAAGCTTCTGGTAAACAAATTATCATATCGTATACATTCTGTAAAACGGAATGATGTTGTAGTGGTACAGCAGAGTGGTTCGGAGCATAATTATTATACGGTAGAGCGGGTAATTGGGCTTCCTGGAGAAGAAGTACAGATTCAGGAGGGGAAGGTTTTTATCAATGGAAAGGAACTAAAGGAGGCTTATGATTTTCCAGTGATGGAAAATGGTGGACTGGCTTTGGAACCTGTGATTTTGGAAAAAGATGAATATTTTGTGCTGTGTGATAACAGGAACAATGGAGAAGACAGCCGAAATGCCAATGTCGGCAATATTACAAAAGAAGATATTGTGGGCAAGGCATGGATTCGAATGAATACGATTGAGTTTATCAGTTATCGGGATGGCTTTTCAGAAGCAAAAAAGGCAAAACAGACAGCGGTTCCTGAACCGTCATCAGAAGCGCAGGAAAAATAGTATGGATTGAGGTGAACTATGCAGTTTCAATGGTATCCTGGTCATATGACAAAGGCAAAACGTGCCATGCAGGAGGATTTGAAGTTAATTGATGTCATTGTGGAGCTGGTAGATGCGAGAGTGCCGCTTAGCAGCAAGAATCCAGATATTGACCAGATGGCAAATGGCAAGTCCCGTGTGATTTTGCTGAATAAATATGATCTGGCAGATGAAACAAAAACAAAGCAGTGGATGAAATATTATGAGGAAAAGGGGTATTTTGTAACAAAGGTAAATTCTAAAAATGGAACAGGCATCAGGGCAGTGCAGGAGATTATCCGAAAAGCGTGTCAGGAAAAAATAGAACGTGACAGAAAAAGAGGAATTTTGAATCGGCCAGTCCGTGCGATGATTGTTGGAATTCCCAATGTCGGAAAATCTACTTTTATTAACAGCTTTGCCAAAAAGTCATGTACCCGGACGGGCAATAAGCCAGGAGTGACAAAGGGAAAGCAGTGGATTCGTCTGAATAAAAATGTAGAATTATTGGATACACCAGGAATTCTCTGGCCAAAGTTTGAGGATCAGAAAACAGGACTTCGACTGGCATATATTGGTTCTATCAAAGATGAATTGTTTAATATATATGAATTGAGCATATTATTATTAGAATACCTGCAGGAACAATATCCAGAAGCAGTTTCCTCATTTTATGAGATTGAGAAAAAAGAGGATTGTGCAAAGCAATTAGAGTTGATTGCAGTCAGAAGAGGTTGTATGAAGGCTGGCGGGCTTTATGATGTAGATAAGGCCGCAAAATGTCTGGTAGATGATTTCCGTGCCGGGAAACTGGGGGCAATTAGTCTGGAAGTTCCAGAGCAGGAATGAGGTCTGTATGTATGATAAAGAAGAGGTAGAAGACAGCCTGGAGTTTTGCAGGATTGCAAAGCAGTACTATAACGATGATACAAAAGAAAAGGAGACAGCGGAGGAGAAGAGGATCAAGAGCAAATCTGTTGTGTCGCTTAGAATGTTAGATAATGGGTTTTCTAATCCAAATCTGGGGGACTGGGCACGACCGACTTCAGATAGTACGGGGCTTAGGCTGGTAAATAGTATTCTGGTGCTGGGAGTTTGTGTTCTTCTGGCTTATTTTATTGCATCTGCCGTGACGCATTATGTTGCACATCAGACATGGGTAGAAGGGGATTCCATGGAGCCAACATTGTCAGATGGAGATTCTATTATTATACAAAAAGTCAGTTATTATCTTGGCAGTCCAAAGCGGTATGATGTGGTGGTATTTCCGATCACTGCAATGGATGATACCGGCAAAAATGTCGATACGTATTATGTAAAACGTGTGATTGGATTACCAGGGGAAACCGTTCAGATCAAGGATGGAAAAGTCTATATTAATGATGAACTCTTAAAAGACGATAAATACTGCCTGTCAGAAATTTTAGATGGTGGTAATGCAACGATTCCAATTACGTTAGAAGAGGATGAATATTTTGTTCTGGGAGACAACCGGAATATGAGTACGGACAGCCGAAGTGATTTTGTTGGTTTGGTTCACAGGAAGGATATCATTGGTGAGGTATTGATGCGTATCTGGCCGTTTTCTCATTTTGGGTTGATTCCAGGCTGAATAGGAAAGAGGGATTGGAGAAGGCAGCATGGCAAAGGCAATACAAGAGATTAAGAAAGAGCTGGAACAGGCTTCCTGGGAACAGAGGAAAGTACTTTTAGAAGAATATAGAAATGATACCCGCAAAGGTGTGCAAAATTTAATTTTGCAATATCGTAAGCGTGCTAAAGCGTTGTTTTTAGAACTGGAACGTTTGGAGAGTATGCGTGTCTTTGAGAAAAAATACAGTCCGCAGTATGTCCAGATTTGTGGAATTGATGAGGCGGGAAGAGGGCCTCTTGCTGGACCGGTTGTGGCTGGAGCCTGTATTTTACCAGAAGATGCACAGATTTTGTATCTGAATGATTCCAAAAAGCTGAGTGCGAAAAAAAGAGAATTGTTGTACGATGAAATCTGTGAAAAAGCGGTTGCTTATAGTGTGGGAATGGCATCTCCACAGAGGATTGATGAGATTAATATTTTACAGGCGACGTATGAGGCTATGCAACAGGCAATTGCAGGGCTTTCGGTAACTCCTGATTTACTGCTTGTTGATGCAGTCAGGATTCCGTCTGTTCCGATGAAGCAGGTTGGTATTATACAGGGGGATGCAAAAAGTGTTTCGATTGCGGCAGCGAGTATTTTGGCAAAAGTTACAAGGGATCGAATGATGGAAGAACTGGATGATGTTTATCCCGAGTATGGTTTTGCAAAACATAAAGGGTATGGTTCGGCAATGCATATTGAGGCAATCAGAAAATATGGGCCGTCGCCTATTCACCGGAGGACTTTTATTAAAAATTTTGTCGAGGGAAAGGAGTAATTGCTATGGAGGACAATACTGGAAAAAAAGCATATGGGTCCAGCAAAAGCAGAGGAGAAGTTGATTTGGATAAATCGGCAATTGCGCTGGAATATGAGACAGGAGATGTTGCTCCAAAAGTAATTGCAAGTGGAAAAGGTTATCTTGCTGAAAAAATTATTTCCGCCGCCGGTGAGCATGATATTCCGGTGCATAAAGATGCGAAACTGGCAAAAAACCTGGCAGAGCTTGAGATTGGAGAATATATTCCAAAAGAGCTGTACCAGGTAGTTGCTGAAGTTCTTGTGTATGTAGATGCTATGGATAAAATCAAAGGCAAAGTGATGAATAAAGTTCCATCAAATGGAACAAATAAGCATAAGTAGTTTGTATTTTAATGGAAGATACCGGTTTTTCAGTGCTAAAGACCGGTTTTTTCTAATGTTTTTATGTAGTTCTTTCCGGACTTTATTATTTTTTCTGTTCCGTTTCATCAGGTTTAAATGGACATAGCAATATAACATCGTTTTGATATATTTATATTCTGCGCATTCTTTTAATTCTGGTTTTTTCTTCTTAATAAACGCTAAATTATCCGCACTGTTATAAAAGCAGTCTACGTTTTTAAGCGAAAAGCGGGATGTTGTGATACTGTTGGAACGTTTTCTGTAATAATAGGTATCCTGATTCAGAAACACAATTTTTTTACATTTTGCATAGATGCGAAGCATAAGCGGTTCATCTTCATTGATTTTGCCTTCTGGAAAACGCAATTTTTGAATCATTTTACGTTTATATAATCTGTTGCAGGAGCTGGAGCAGGTTAGCAATACCTGTTTCATCGCTTCTGTAGAAGTTGCGGTAGTTACATAGCGAACTGGCTGTTTTGATGTGTTCTGTGGTTTGAGTTTTCCTTTTTTGTCCAGAATGGTGATACATTTTCCAACAGAACAATCGGCATCATATCGCTTGATTCCCTGGTATAAAACCTGAATGGCATTTTTGGTAATCCAGTCATCGCTATCAATAAAACAAACATAGTCACCGGTTGCGCATTCCAATCCGGCATTGCGTGCACTGGCAAGTCCGCCATTTGTTTTATGCACAACACGGATACGTTCATCCTTTCTGGCATAAGAATCACAGATTTTGCCGCATTTATCTGGAGAACCATCATCTACAAGTATAATTTCAAGATTATGGTATGTCTGCTGGAGAACACTTTCAATACATTTTGGCAGATAATCCTGTACTTTGTATACGGGAATAATAACACTAATCATTTCATTCATAAATATTGTTTCCTTTCTTATAGGTTTTTCTTGTTCTGTTTTTCATGTGATATAACATATTGTTGTGAAGAACGCTGTTTTTGCATTCTTTTTCGGTGCGATAGTAGTCTTTTCTGAAGCCTCGCCGTAGCCCGCTACGTTGTTAAGCGCCAGTGGCGCTTGTTTAGCAAGGACCGAAGCGGAGCGTAGAACTACGTTTTTTTCTTTGCACGCAGAAAAACATTCTTCGCAACTTGTTCATTTAATTTATTTACAGTTCCTAATCTTAGAAAGGCTTCGCACCTTTGTATCTTGCTTTCGTAATCCTTTCATCAATCTGCAATTTCCGAAGCAGGGCAATTCCACAGGCAAGCGGCCAGTAAAGATGCAGTGTGAAAAAGACTGCTGTGGCACGGATTATGAGTTTCCAGGAAAGCGGCTCAATTTTTCTGACATAGCATCCTTTCGCAAGAACTCTCATTGATTTCTTTACAAAAGGATGTTTCCCATATTGACGCAACACCTTTACAGAGGAGAGAATTCCATGCTTTTTGTGCTGTAGTTCCTGTTTTACCAAAAAGAAACTGCCAAAAAAGATATGAAAAGCCATCAGATCCCCATACTGGTTTCCCATGTCTTTCTTTTTCAGGTATTCGTGAAAATCAGAGGCAATGGATATCCATACTGGCATATAGTTTTCTTTATAGCGGAAAGTGACCGACTCCTCATTAACACGATATAAGTATACACTTTCATCAACAAAAGCATAGACCGGATGGCAGGAACAGCATGCCATATTGTGTGCCTTATCCTGTGTAAAAGGATAGGCGCAGCATTGCAGGTTATATTTTTCTAAAAAGCTTCTCCGGTACAGTTTTCCCCAGTTATAGGCAAGGTGGCCATACATATAAAAGCCCTTAAAGCGGAAATCCACGGTTTTTGTGTAGTCTCCATCCCGTAAATGATGAAAATTGACTTTGCTTATCATTTTGTCACTAAAACGCCGGAAACTTCCCGTAACAATATCTGCTTTTTTTTCCTCTGCCTGTTTTAACAGGGTGCGGATTGCCTTTTTGCCATCAATGCAGTCATCTGAGTCCAGAAAGAAAATGTATTCACCGGAGGCATTTTTCACTCCTGTATTTCTTGACAGACCAAGTCCCTGGTTTTTTTGATGGATAACCCTGACATTGAAAAAATGCTCTGCATACCAGTCACACAGGGCAGGGCAGTGGTCGGGGGAACCATCATCTACTAAAATAATTTCGATATTGGGATAATCCTGCATAAATATGCTATCCATACATTTTTTTAAATATTGTTCCGTTTTATAAACCGGAACAATGACACTGACTGTTGTTTCTCTCATCAACTGTTAAATTTCCTCCTGCCGCAAGTAGTAACTGTGAATATGGTTTACTGTAAATCTAAAAAACAAGTTCCTTGTAATTTTCTTTCATTCTATTATAATATGTATTATAAGAATATGATACCTGTTTACTCCATAATTGGCAACCAGAAATGAGGTTCGAATGAAAAAAGATACCATTATGATTTTTCAGCAGCCGGAGTTGTATTTTTTTCCACATTTTAAGGAGATTGTATTTTCACCCTTCGGCATTCCAGAAAAAAGTTTCCGTTATCTAATCTATAAAACTCTGTATGTTTTACGTATTCCCCTTTGTTCGGTATTTTGGGGAGATTGGAAAAAGCATATAAAGGAAGCAGAGCAGGTCATTATTTTTGATTACGGATATCAGAGGGGGATGGAACGGTATATTAAGAAAATCAATCCTTCCTGTCAGGTATCTCTTTTTATCTGGAATATTATCGACAAAAAACATAAAAACCACAAGTTATTCACCAATAAAAATGCAATTTATTCCACGGACAGGGATTGCTGTAAAACATATCATTTTAAGTATAATCATATGTTTTATACACGAAGTTATTACCAGCCATATTCTGCAAAGGATCAGAACCGCCTGTTTTTCCTTGGTGCAGATAAAGGCCGTGCGTCTTATCTTGCTGCGTTGAAAAAGAAGTTGGAAAAGAGCGGCCTGATTTGTGATATACGCATCGTTGCCAGGTCAGTTCGTTCTTTTCGCAATCCTTCTTTGGCGGGGATTGCCACGAAAAATTCCCTGTCTTATGAAGAATACTGCAAAGAGATTCAACACTCCGGTGTTCTTTTGGATGTTAACCAGAAAGGACAGAGAGCGCTGACAATGCGGGTGATGGAAGCCATTTATTTTTCCAAAAAGCTGATTACAACCAATCAAGATATTGTCCATTACCCATTTTATAATGAGAATAATATCTATCTTCTTCCTGAAAAACTTTCCTGCATTTCTACAAAAGAAATTCAGAACTTTTTAGAACGGCCATTTCTGCCATATTCAGAGGAAATTTTGTCCTATTATGATTTTGAACACTGGAAAGGCCGTTTTATGTGTAACAGGAAATTCAAATAAAACCTATAATAATGATTGCAATACCTGGTTCCAGTCATTTAAAATATGTTTCATCTGGAATTTTGCGAGGTTATCTTGAGCGTGGGCAGAAAATTGTTTCCGCAGTTTGTCATCGGCCATAAGAAGCATTAGTTTTTCAGCCATATCCTGACAGTCAAAAGGAGGAATCAGATAGCCATTTTTTCCATGTTCAATGATCTCATTCGGTCCTGTCAGAATATCGAAGCTGACACTTGGGAGGCAGAATGATTTTGCCTCTAAAAGGCACATGGGAAGCCCTTCTGTGCGTGAAGTCATTACATAAATACAGGCTTTTTTCAGGTAATCATTTATGTTGTCTTTTCTTCCGGTCAGGATTAACTGGTTTTT
This sequence comes from uncultured bacterium, assembly GCA_947651225.1. Taxonomy (GTDB): domain Bacteria; phylum Bacillota; class Clostridia; order Lachnospirales; family Lachnospiraceae; genus Butyribacter. The sequence goes on from CANSYK010000033.1 coordinate 21,881, forward strand.
TAGGTGATTTTTTTGAATAACATCCTGCAGGAAATCATATTCCTCACCATCACCAATGACAAGCCATTTCCAATCTGGGTATTTTTTCAGGACTTTTATAGCAACTCTGGCAAGATAATCAATTCCTTTCCGGGAAATCAGCCTGCCGACTGTAATCAGCCATTGTTCCTTTTCTTCCGCTGGTTCGCAGTCTGGTTCCTGCATTGGATTATAAATGGCAGAGATGTTTTTTGTCCTTTTGAAATGTTTTTCATACGACTGCCTGTCGCCGTTTGTCAGTGTGACAATATAGTCTGTCCGTTTGACAGAATAAGATAAAATAAGACGCCGGTAGACGGATTCCATCTCAAAGTTATAGTTAAAGTGTTCCCAGGAGATTACCTTTGTTTTTAATCCTTTTGCCGCTGGAAGAGAAAGAATATCTAACACAATGTCAATATCAATAATAATATCAATTTCTTTCTCTTTTAAAAAGTGGCGCAAGAGTGGAATGATTTTCAGATAACCAGGACCAGGATTAATCCACTTTTTGCCAAGGGCATAATGTTTGATTGTTTTATGGAGCAAAAAAAAGGGCTTTTGCTCCTGTTCTACCAGGCTTAAAAACAGGATTGTATAGTTTTGCTGTTTTGCCAGGGCATTTGCAATCATTGAAGAAACCCGCTCTGTTCCGCCATTCCTTGTAATGTCACCGGAAAAAAAACATATTTTTTTCATTGCTGTACCTTTCTAAAGTTCCTAACCATTCATCTGTCTGATTTTGGAGGGATTTTTATTTGCTTTGATAGAAGGATTTATACCATTGTGCATAACGAGATAACCCTTCTTTCAGGCTGGTTTTGGGACGGAATCCAAAATCCTTTTCCAGTTCACGAACATCGGCATAGGTCTGGTAAACATCGCCTGGCTGCATTGGAAGCAGTTCCCGCTTTCCTTTTTGGGTGATAATACCTTCTGCAATCAGACAGTTTTCCAGCGTTTCCACAAAATCCAACAGGCTTTCCGGGCTGTTGTTTCCAATATTGTAGACTTTATGGCGGACTTTGTTTTCATCTTCCTTTGGAATCTGTGCCATAACATGAGAAGTTCCCTCCACAATGTCATCAATATACGTAAAATCACGATACATATCCCCATAATTAAAAATCTGAATGGTTTCTCCTTTTACAAGATGGTTGGTAAATCCAAAATATGCCATATCTGGCCTGCCAAGAGGCCCATATACAGTAAAAAAGCGAAGTCCAGTCATTGGAATCTGGTATAGTTTACTATAAGAATATGCCAGAAGTTCGTCAGATTTTTTGGTTGCCGCATAAAGGCTTACTGGATGATCGGTTTTGTCCTCTGTGGAATATGGCACTTTTTTATTTCCGCCATAGACACTGGACGAGCTGGCATAAACCAGATGTTTTACGCCTAAAGCGCCATTGTCACAGGAGTGGCGGCAGGCTTCCAGTATGTTGAAAAAGCCGATAATATTGGATTCAATATAGGCTTCCGGATTGGTAATGGAATACCGTACTCCGGCCTGTGCGGCAAGATTGACCACAATTTCTGGCTGATATTTTGAAAATACAGAGTCTACCAGTGCCTTGTCTGCCAGATTGCCTTTGATAAAATGAAAAGTCCCGGTTTCAGGCCGTTTGCTTGTTTCTTCTAAAAGGCGCAGACGTTCTTCCTTTAATCTGACGTCATAATAAGTATTTACACTGTCAAACCCGATTACGGTTACAGAAGGATACTCCTGGATTAATTTTTTTGACAGGTGGAAGCCGATAAAACCAGCGGAACCAGTTACTAAAATAGCTTTGTTATTGAAGTTCATAATTTCCCTCATTTCTTGTTTTTAGTATATTTTTTGGAACGTTAAATATTAGATTAACGGTTCCTGATTGTTTCCTGTACCATAAGAAAAATGCTCTGCATACGCCAGCTTTTCAGGAAAATCAAAAGATTTATAATACTCGGCAGTGCTACGCAAAGCAGGATTGCTAAAAGAAAAGAAAGTAGGCTTTTTTCCTGATAAAAACGGTTTACCAGGAAAAAGGCGGCAGCCGTTTCCAAACAGGACAGTATCGTATATTGCAGAATGTCCAATAAATATATGTTACTGCTTTTATGAAGATAATTCCGAAAAAAAGTGCGGATTCGGAAAATAATCTGTATCAGATAAGAAGCAGAGGTTCCAAGCAGGACACCAGTAATTCCAAAAGGCTTTACAAGCAGCAGGGAAATCACCAGATTTGCCATTGCATAAAGGATCGAAATGTTGCGTTCCTTATCAAACATGCCGCTGACCGTCATTACCATAGCTGCCGGGAGACCAATAACAAACAGGTAACAGTTGATGACACAGAAGATTACAACCTCTGTATCAAGCTGGCTGCTTTTTCTCAACCAGAAATCTGTTACAAAAATGGACATCAAAGACATCAGTCCTGCGCAACAGAAAGATGCCAGAAGAAAAAAGGCAAAGGTAATCTGGCGGAGAACCTGATAGTTTTTTTCCTGATTTTTTTCAGTGAACAGATTGCCGATACTAGGCTGCACTGCCTGAGACAGGGTAAGCATAACGTTGCAGACGGATTGTGAAATCAGGCTGTAATTGGCATAACGCCCTGTGATGGCAACACTGATAAAGCTGGAAATAATCAGGTTATCGGTAGATACCAGAATCTTTGAGGAAAGCCGGGAAATAAAGATATTTTTGATTTCCCTAAAGATTGTTTTTGTCATGCCTTTTTCTAAAGGAACTTTACGGTTCTGTTTTAAATAAGGGTATTTCCTGTTTACATATTGTACAATCCACAGATTTAGCGCTGACTGTACAATAATATTGAGGAAAAGTGCAAGCTGGTAATTCTGCCAGAAGGTTAAAATAGCAATTACAATGCTGTAGTTGAATACATTGATAAACAACGTAATGATACTGACAATATATTCCTTCTGGTCTGCAATCAAAATCGAACGTTTGTAGGAGAGCAGATAGGATAGTGCAGTCCGTGCCAGCCACAGAAAATAAATGAGCCGGATATAGGAAATCGAAAAGCTGTTATCTTTTAGAAACAGATGTACAAAGGGCATGATACAAATCCCCATAACCATAATGGCTGTTGCAAAAATATAGTATGCTTTTCGATATAGATTCATCAGGGAGACAATTTTTGCCTTGTCCTGATTTGCCAGGGCTCCATAAAGGTGGAAAATAATGGCAGACGCAATGCCAAGTTCCGACACAGAAAGAATTGCAACAATGTTAGAAATGACACTGTTCATGCCGACCAATTCTTCCCCCATAGTAAGGTTCATCACCCGTTGGCTGAAAAATCCGAACAGAATCAGGGCAAACTGGGAAATCATGCCGAAAAAACTGTTTCGGAGTATATTTTTTAATCGCATACTGCAGGCTCACTTCCTTTGTTACTGTAAAATACGATTTCCTCGTTCCAATTTATTCTATACGATAGAGAACAGACTGTCAAAGATTTCTTTTCTTTTGTTATCGTTGATGATATAATTAGGGTTACTATTAAACTTTAACCAAGATAGGGATAAGGAGCGTATATGGGGGAGAAAAATTGCCGAAAGGTTGGGACAGTCTATGAAAATAAGGCTGTTTTGTTCTTACAGAATAAAGGTTACAAGATTGTAAAACAGAATTTTCGCTGCAGGCAGGGAGAGATTGACATTATTGCAAAAGATAGGGAATATCTTGTTTTTATAGAAGTGAAATATCGGAAAAATGCCTATGAAGGGGCAGCCTTAGAGGCGGTGACATGGCAAAAGCAGCAGCGGATTATAAAGACAGCAAAATATTATCTTTATATTACGGCATCAAAAGGATTCGAACAACCATGCCGTTTTGATGTTATTGCCTTTGAAGGGGAAAAGATAGTCCATATTCAAAATGCATTTACTAGTTGAAATTGTATTATATAAAAGGAGAAATTATGGAAAAGAGAAGTAAGGAAAGAGAAAAGGAAGTGCTAAAGCTTTGGGAACAGGCAAAGACAGAAGAATGTTATCTAGAACATGCGGATTCTGTACCAGTAATCCGGTTTCATGCTTTTGATGGAATTGATTTTGTAAACGCTGCCTTTTCGACACGATTTGGCGGAATCAGTACAGGATATTTGTCGTCCTTGAATCTGGGGTTTGGCAGAGGTGATTCAGAGGAAACGGTTTCTGAGAATTATCGGCTGTTCTGTGAGAGTATAGGAGTTTTACCAGAATATCTTGTGCTTTCTGACCAGGTGCATCATACCGAAATTGCCGTGGTAACAGAAAAAGACACTTGTAAGGAAATGGTTGCGAAAAAATTGCAGGGGATTGATGGGCTGATGACTGACAGGGCTAATGTCTGTCTTGCAACTTCTTATGCGGACTGTGTCCCCCTCTTTTTCGCAGATCCAGTGGAACGGGTAGTTGCCGCCTCTCATTCTGGGTGGCGTGGAACCGTTGCGAAAATGGGAGCAAAAACAGTCCATAAGATGCAGGAGCAATTTGGCTGTGAAAAAAAGAATATCATTGCTGTAATTGGTCCATCTATCTGTCAGGAATGCTATGAAGTCAGCCAGGATGTAATGAATGCGCTAAAAGAGCAGTATTCGGAAGAACAGATGAAAGAAATAGTATACTGTTCTTCGAAAGAGGAGGCTGACAAGAAAAAATACCAGTTAAACCTTTGGAAGGCAAATGCCCTGCAGCTAAAAGAGGCAGGGCTTTTAAAAGAGAATATTCATATTTCTGGAATCTGTACTTGCTGTAATAGCAAACTTCTTTTTTCGCACCGTGCCTCCAAAGGAAAAAGAGGAAACCTAAATGGATTTATTTCGCTCCTGGATTAGTTTTTTGATATGTCCGGTGGCATCCAGAATTTCGTTGACAGAGGTATTGTGGTTTAATGTGTCAATAATTAAAGCAATATAATCGCTTAAATCAACATTGTGGTAGTAAGGTTTTTTAAGCAGGCTTTCCGGGCAATGACAGAGGTTTGTGGTATAAAGACAGTCAAAAAGTCCTTCTTTATAAGCGAGGTCAATGCTTTCAATGCCATCGGAAAACAGGCCAAAGGTAGCACAGAGAAATATTTTACGGGCATTTTGCTTTCTGACATTTCTGGCGGCATCCAGCATGGTTGTGCCGGAAGCAATCATGTCATCTAAAATAATAACATCTTTTCCGGCGAGAGGTTTTCCTAAAAATGCAACGCTGGCAACAGGGTGTTTGCCGTTAATTGATTTTGAATAATCAAGACGGCGGTAGAACATGCCCATATCAACCCCAAGCAGTTCCGCATAGTAGACAGCACGTTTTACACCGCCTTCATCTGGGCTGATAACGGCAAAGTGTTTTTCGTCAATTGTAATGTCAGGCTGTGTATTTAAGATGTTCTGTATGAACTGGTAGGAGGTATAAAAATTGTCAAATCCATGGTTTGGTACAGCATTTTGCACACGGTCATCATGCGCATCAAAAGTAATAATATTTTCTGCCCCCATATCCGCTAATTCCTGCAGTGCCAGCGCACAGTCCAGCGATTCATCTAAAAGACGGATATGCTGCCGTCCCTCATAGAGATAGGGCATAATAACTGTGATTCGGCGGGGGCTGCCATTACATGCCATAATAATCCTTTTTAAATTGGTAAAAAGGTCATCTGGTGAGGCTTGTGTCTGCTGTCCAAACATCTTATAGGACGCATGGTGGTTGACAGGGTCTGCGATAATATATAAATCTGTACCACGGATAGATTCGTGAATCACAGCTTTTCCTTCCCCTGTTCCAAATCTGGGGCAATCAAAGTCAATTAGATAGTTGTCTTTGTGATAGCCTGCAGCCATAAAGGCAGGTTTTTCGCAATGGCCTGCAGCTTCCATGCGACGTTTTTGAATAGCATGGTTGACTTTTTGGCCAAGTTCCTGATCATTGCCAAGTGCCGCAACTTTTAATGGGGCAAATGGAATGGTGTTATAAAAGTTTTTTGTTGACATAGTATCCTCTATTCCGCTGCCTTTTAAGCTGGCAGCATAAATAATAGCCAAAAAGAAATGCTATTTTGCAAGTTCCAGCATTTTGCTTAATGGCAGATTGGCCTTGGCAGCAAGTTCATCAGAAAGTGTCATTTCCGGTGTCAATGTCTGTAGGGCAGAAAGTACCTTTTCTAAAGTAATGCGCTTCATATTCGGGCAAAACTGCCTGTGGCCGACAGAGTAAAATTTCTTATCAGGATTTTTTTGTCCAAGCTCGTAAAAAATACCCATTTCTGTGCAGATAATAAATACATTTTTATCGCTGTTTGTAGCATAATCAATGATTTCTGAGGTGCTCCCGATAAAATCAGAAATTTCCAGAACATCTTTTGTACATTCCGGATGGGTCAAAACAAGAGCCTCTGGATGTGCTTGTTTTGCTGCCAGAACATTTTCTTTTTCAATGCTTTTATGTACATGGCAGAAACCATCATGGAAAATAAAATCTTTTTCAGGAACCTGTGTGGAAACATAATGGCCAAGATTGTTGTCCGGAATAAAGAAAATTTTCTGTGCATTCAGTGCTTTTACGATGCGTACAGCGTTAGAGGAAGTGACACAGACATCACTGTGGGCTTTGATTTCTGCGGCGGAATTGACATAACAGACAACACAGGCTCCTGGATTTTCACTGCGGACTTTTTCAATTGTTTCAATATCTACCATATGTGCCATTGGGCAGTCAGCATATTCGTCTGCCATAACGACTGTTTTTTTCGGATTTAAAATTTTGGCGCTTTCTCCCATAAAGGATACGCCACAAAAAATAATCGTCTGTTCTTTTAACGAAGTGGCAAGTTTGCTCAAATAGTAAGAATCCCCCACATAGTCGGCAATTGCCTGGACTTCTCCATCTACATAATAATGTGCCAGAATCACGGCATTTTTTTCCTTTTTTAGTTTTTCGATTTCTTCTAATTGGTTCATAATTGGTTGTTGTTAATCCTTTCTGTTCTGATTTTGATTATCATTGAGGTCATGGCATCGCTCTGATTACATTGATTATACACAAAGAAAGCATGGAATTCAACCAGCCAAAAGAAACAAAAAGCTTTGCATTATAGGAAAGTTTGGTATATACTATAGTGGTTTATGATAAAAATATAGAACTATATGTATAGTTCCGATGAATGAGGGGGAAGAAACACACAATGAAGAGAAAAAAAATATGGAAATGGATAGGCATTGCCACGGTATTGCTTGGTGCAGGGGGTCTTGCGGCGTTTCTTTATTTTAAGGCGCAGGCGGGAGAGCATTTTGCGAAAGGCACGATATTAAATGGAATTGATGTGTCTGAAATGACAATGGAAGAGCTTGATAAGCGCATTGGACAGTATTCCATTGAGGTGGTGCAAAAAGATCAGACAGGGGACAGTTTTTCAGAAATCATTCTGGGGAGCGATTTTGATATTGGAATTGGGCAAAATACAGATGCGGCAAAAAAGGTGTTAAAGGAGCAGGGAGTATTTCAATACTTACTTGGGAAGGGGGAGGAACATACCCTAAAAGACTGGGTGGAATATGATGAAGGGAAACTTGATGAGGTAATCCATAAGCTGTCCTGTTTTGATTCGTCTAAGGCAGAAGAGCCGGTGGATGCTTATATTTCCAAATATGATAAGGAAGAGGGCTGTTATCATATTATTGAGGAATCAGATGGCAATACGTTAAAAGAGGCAGAGGCATTGGAAGCGATTACCCTTGCCGTTCATCAGATGGAGCCAAAAGTCAGTTTGCTTGAGAAAGAATGTTATGAAACAGCAGCTGTAACAAAAGAGGATAAAGCGTTAACAAAAGTTTTAAAGGAATTAAATGAATATGTGGAAACAAAAATCACTTATGAATTTGGAGATGCAAAAGAAGTTGTGGATGGAGCGGTGATTTCTAAGTGGATCAAGGTAAACAAGAAGAATAACGTTGTTTTCAAAGAAGATAAAATCAGTGAATTTGTGTCATCCTTGCGGAGCAAATATGACACGATTTTCCGTTCCAGAAAGTTTAAGACCACCTATGGGACAAAAATTACTGTAGAAGGCGGCGACTACGGCTGGTGGATGAATACCAAAGAGGAGGAAAAGCAGCTTTTAAAACAGCTTAAAAAGAAAAAGAGCGGAAAACGGACACCCGTTTACTATCAGTCTGCTAAAAGCTATGGCGCAAAAGATTATGGCAACTCCTATATAGAAATTAACCTTACCATGCAGCAGGTTTTTTTGTATATCAAGGGGAAAAAGATTTTAGAGACGGACTGTGTAACTGGAAATTCTGCCCGTGGATATGATACGCCAGCAGGCACATACAGTATCACCTATACGGAACGGGATGCAACGCTGAAAGGAGAAAATTATGCAACTCCGGTAAAATACTGGATGCCTTTTAACCATAATATTGGATTGCATGATGCAAGCTGGCGCAGCCGTTTTGGCGGTGAGGAATATAAACGCAATGGTTCCCATGGCTGTGTGAACCTTCCACCAGATATGGCAGAGAAGATTTTTAAGTATGCAGAAAAGGGGATGCCAGTAATTTGTTATCACCTGGAAGTAGAAAAGGATACGGCAAAAAAGACAGAGGATGAAAAGAAAAAGAGTGGCAGTGATCAGTGACCCAAGATTGATGTTTAGAATAGCCGCAAATAGCAGCAAATTGTGACATTTCATTGGAAGAATAAGAAGCAGGATAAAATAAGGAATTAGAATGGGAGCATGGTTAAATGAAAAGAAATTCGCAGGCTAAAATAATCAGTTGTAATAAAAATAATGTGGAAATTTGTGCCAGTGCAGCAAGGATATCTACTACAAAAGGCAATTCGGTTGAAATTTTTGAAAAGGCAGCTAATAATACAAAAAATCAGGAGCTGATAAATAAGGTTTTAATGTCTGGACACAAGTCAGTGATTGAACATGCTGTTTTTACCATTGCCTTTTGTGATGTTTCTGCCTTTGTTGAGCAGTTTTTTATTGAGTGCCGTTTGGCCTCTTTTACAGTGAAATCAAGGCGTTATGTAGATTTTAGTAAACTTGGCTACTATATTCCACCGGATTTAGAGGAAGAAGAGCTGGCAGAGTACTGCCAATATATGGATATGTTGTTTCAGGCATATCAAACCATGTTGGAAGGTGGGATTCCCAAAGAAGATGCCCGTTTTTTGCTGCCATATTCTTTTCACAGTAATTTTTACTGTACGCTGAATGCCCGTGAATTAGTTTATTGGATTCATTCCATCCGGTATGGCAGAGGACAAGATATTCCTGAATTGCAAAATCTGGCAGACCAGATAGTGGAACAGCTTCGTATCGTATTTCCCTGCGTCTTATCTGAACTTGAAAAAATATCGGATAAAGGCAGTGTAACAAAAAAAGCATCTAATAAACCCAAAATCGAAGAGGTTCCATTTTGGGTTTATGCGAAGGAGGCAGGTAATGTCAGTATGGTCAATGCTCCGTCGTCTCCTTATAATATTCTGGAAATGGCATATAACACGAATTATCCGAAATCGGACAGAACTTTTAAATTGAATATGTTGTTTGAATCAGAGCGGCTTCGGGAATTGGAACAGTTATCGTATTCGTTTTTGATTTCTGATATCACCTTATCAGGGATTACACATATTGTCCGGCACCGGATGCAGTCTATTCTCATTCCTTCTATACAGAGCATTAACCATAGCAGGTATATCGTTCCTGATACGGTTAAAGATAATCCAGATTTATTGGAGTTTTACAAACAGACTTTGCAGTCGGCAAACGATATGGCAAAGCAGATGAGTCAGAGCGAGGTACTGAAAAAGTATAATTACTACTATGCTTTAAGTGGAAACACAATGGATATTATGACTACAATTAATGCAAGGGAATTAAATCATTTAATTAAATTAAGGGCATGCAACCGTGCGCAGTGGGAAATTAGAAAAATTGCTATTGAAATGCTGCAACAGCTTCGCCGTTCCTATCCTGAGCTTTTTTTGTATTTTGGACCAAGCTGTTATGTGAATGGGGTGTGCCCAGAGGGAAAGCTAACCTGCAATAAAATGAATGAGGTGATAGAGCAGTTTAAAAATCTACAATAGAGGTGGACATAAAGTGATTCATGTATAGCATAATTAAAAATTTTCACCAAGGATGGATGTTATTATTTCGTGATATCATAAAGTTTGAATATTTTGGATAAAATATAAGAAACAGACAAAAATACCAAAATATAGGTATATTTATTTCTGAATAGCAAAAAACATATGGTGAAGATCATAAACAAAAATTGTTTATGCAGCAAGGAGGATAGGATGAATACACTTTATATTCATATTGGCACCGCAAAGACAGGGAGTTCTGCGCTTCAGAGCTTTCTAAGGAAGAACAATAAGGTACTGGAAGAGAAAGGGTATTGTTATCCCAAATTTCCATTTTATTATGAAAATGTGAGCAAGAACCGAAATGGATATTTTCTGCGTGGAGAAAAATTGGGAAATAAAGGAGCTAATTTTGGGGAATGTATGAACATTGTCAGGGAAGCTTTTGAGAAATGTCCCAATGTGATTTTGTCAGATGAAGGGATTTGGTATGAAAGTTTTAAATGGCATGAGCAGCTTTTTGGTATCATGCAGGAAAAAGGATACCAGACTAAGATCATTGTATATTTGAGAAGACAGGATGAGTATCTGGCTTCCAGATGGAGCCAGTTTGTAAAAGAATATGCCTTTAAACATCAGAATTGTAAAATAGATGAGGGCATATGGGAAAACTATTTACAAAGAAGCAAACAAAGTCCCAGGTTAAATTATGGTGAAACGTTAAAAAAACTGGAAAAGATTTATGGAAGGGAAAATATTCTGGTAAGACGTTATGATAGAAACCATTTTCCAGAAGGTTCTATTTGTGCCGACTTTTTGCAGGCAATCGGCTTAGAGCGGACAGATGAGTTTATGGAGGCGGGAGTGGTCAATCTTAGCCTGTCACCGAATACTACAGAGATTTACCGGGCGCTGAACAGTGTGGTAGATGTGATGAGTGGGGAGGGTACAGACGATGCAAAGTTTTTGCGAAATCTTCTGTTATCGTATTCTGCATTGTCCAAAGAAAATTATCCATGCAGTATGTTTTCTAAGGAAGAGGCGGAAGAATTGCTGGAACATTACCATGGGGAAAACAGCAGGGTAGCAAGAGAATATTTTGGAGAAGAGGAATTGTTTTCTTCCAGGATAAAGCCAGTGGCAAAATGGGAAAAGAACAGTCCAGGTATGCAGGATGATATTATTCGGTTTATGGGAATCGTCTGTATCCATTTTTTGAAGGAAAACAGGAAAATCCATAAAGAGCTGCAGGATTTAAAACTCTTTCGGAGTAAAGTGCGGCATCCGATTCATATGTTAAGCAGGAAATTGTCAAATAAATAGTATATTGTACAGGTATACTACAGGGTGGAAGAGAAATCAACCACCCCCTTTTATTTGCTAATCTTTCTATTTTCTGTTATAATAAACCCAATTGTGTAAAAAAATAGTATCTAAAGAAGGGGCATGCTTCAAACACGCTCTAGAGAAGATGGAGGATATAAAAATTGGAAAACAGATTAGTGAAGACAGACCAGATTCTGGAAAGTCCGCAGGATGTAGTTCTGCAGGAGGATATAGAATTACTTATGAAAGACGGTGCGGTTCCGTTTGGTCTTTTTAAAAACAAGACAGTATTTGTAACTGGAGCAACAGGGCTGCTAGGCTCTCAGGTAGTAAGGGCGCTTTTATGCAGCAACCGCATACTCGGAACAAATTGTAAGATTCTCGCACTTGTCCGCAGTAAACAAAAAGCGGAAAAAGTATTTGGCAGGCTGCTGGAGCGGGGGGATCTTCAACTGGTGTGCGGTGATATTGCACATCCTGTCGTTTATGATGGACAGGCAGACTATGTTATTCATGGAGCCAGTGCAACAAGTTCCAGATATTTTGTTACGAACCCAGTAGAAACGATTATGACAGCCGTGAATGGTACGGTAAATATGCTGGAATTTGCAAAGGAAAAACAGGTGGAGGGATTTTTGTATCTGTCTTCTTTAGAAGTATATGGCACGCCTGCAGCTGATGCGGGCAGGATTGACGAATCGTACAGCGGCTACATTGATCCGCTGCAGGTGCGCAGCAGTTATTCGGAAGGCAAACGTATGGTAGAATGCCTTTGTGCATCATATGCGTCGGAATATCAGGTTCCGGTAAAGATTGCAAGGCTGTCGCAGACATTCGGTCCAGGGGTAACCTATGAGGATGGACGTGTATTTGCAGAATTTGCAAGATGTGCGCTTGAGAAAAAAAATATTGTGCTGCATACCAAAGGCCAGACAGTGCGCAGTTACTGTTATACAAAAGATGCTGTGGCGGCAATGCTTCTGATTCTGGCAAAGGGAGAAAGCGGAGCTGCTTATAATGTGACAAATATGGATACGAAAATATCCATTGCAGATATGGCACAGCTTGTGTGCGATACATTTCCGCAGGCGGGCATTCATGTGACATTTGACATGCCAGACGATGTAGCCTCCTTTGGCTATAATCCAGAAATGGTGATTGCATTGGACAGCAGTAAGCTGCAGGCGCTGGGGTGGAAGCCGACGGTGGACCTGCGGGAAATGTTTATCCGGCTGGCGTCCAGTATGGGAAATAATAAATAACAGCAGATGCTTCACTCTTGACATCATTTGAGGATAAAAGTATACTATCACTAATGTCGCCGGGGCGTGTTTGAGAATGAATTTTCAAACACGCTGTAAGGACAGATCACGATTTACGGGAAGTTCCTTGAAAAAAATCGGGGTACAGAATCATTTTATGGAAGAGCTGCAAGTTAGGGAATTGTCATGTGGCGGTTTCTAAAAAGGAGGAAGAAAAATGGGTAATATAGCAATGATTTTTGCAGGCGGTAAGGGTGTCAGAATGGGTTCTGGTATTCCGAAACAGTTTCTGGCGGTTCAGGGAAAGCCGATTTTAGTCCATACACTGGAATTATTTCAGGAACATGATATGATTGATAAAATCTATGTTTCTGTGTTAAAGGAATATATTGAAAAGACAAGAAAGCTGGTAAAGCGGTATCAGCTAGATAAGGTAGTATCAGTGATTGCGGGGGGAGAGACAGCGCAGGATTCGATTTATAATGTATTGAAGGAAGCAGAGCGGGAAAATGCGCCAGATTCGATTGTTCTGTTACATGACGGAGTACGTCCGTTTATTTCTTATAATACGATTCGGAAGAATATTGAAAGTGTAAGGAAGTACGGCAACGCAATTACCTGTACCTCCTGTCATGAGACGATTCTTTTAAGCCAATCAGGAGAAAAGGTAGATTCGGTTCCCTACCGTAAAGATACCTTTGCGGCGCAGGCACCGCAGAGTTTTTACTTAAAGGATATTATCGAAGCTCATGACCAGATTCGGGAAAAGGATCCGACTTATGAAAATATGGTGGATGCCTGTACGATTATGACAACACTTGGAAAAGAGGTTGTTATGGTTGCAGGAAACAGAGGAAATATCAAGGTTACGACACCGGAAGATGTTTATATGTTCCATGCCCTGTTAGATTATAAAGAAAACGAGCAGATATTTGGTATTGGACTGACAAACGATATTCATTAATTTTTTTTATTATAGTAAACGCATAAAATACATGCGTTAACTATAATGGATGCGCACGG
>CANSYK010000034.1 GCA_947651225.1 uncultured bacterium
GCATCAGGGTTTCCCCCATTGTGCAATATTCCCCACTGCTGCCTCCCGTAGGAGTTTGGGCCGTGTCTCAGTCCCAATGTGGCCGTCCACTCTCTCAAGCCGGCTACTGATCGTCGTCTTGGTGGGCCGTTACCCCGCCAACTAACTAATCAGACGCGGGCCCATCCTGTACCACCGGAGTTTTCCCTGCTGTACCATGCGGTACTGCAGGCTTATGCGGTATTAGCAGCCGTTTCCAGCTGTTGTCCCCCTGTACAGGGCAGGTTACCCACGCGTTACTCACCCGTCCGCCACTCAGTCCTGCGCATCTTCCCTCCGGAGAGTTCCGTCGCACAGTCTTCGTTCGACTTGCATGTGTTAGGCACGCCGCCAGCGTTCATCCTGAGCCAGGATCAAACTCTCATGTTAAAGTTTTGACCTCGCCCTCCGTTGCATCCCTTCTTATATTATATAGAAGGAACACACTCCGTTGGCCTGTCCGTAATTTACGCATTCCTGTCTGCATGTGTTAGACAGGAACTTTTTGAAAATCTTTTTAGGTTTAATAACCTTTTCTTTTAGAATTTTCAGGGTTGTTTTACTGTTCAGTTATCAAGGTTGTTTGTGCTAACTTTTTTGCGAGTCAGCGAGATATATATTACCATATCTTTCCACTCTTGTCAACACTTTTTTTGAAAATCTTTTCTGTCGTGTTTCTCTTTTTTTCGACAGCGAAATTTATATTACCACATCTCTCCACTGTTGTCAACACTTTTTTTCGATTTTCTAAAATCTTATCTGTCGTCATTCTTTCTTTCGTGCGACAGCGAAATTTATATTACCAAATCCTTCCGCCTTTGTCAACACTTTTTTTGATTTTTCGTCATTTTTTTCATTCAAGACGTTCCTATTCACGGCTATTCTAAATATCATGCGAAAAACCACACAGTAAAAACCACTGTGTAAACGGAGAAGGAGGGATTTGAACCCTCGCGCCGCTATTAACGACCTACTCCCTTTCCAGGGGAGCCCCTTCAGCCTCTTGGGTACTTCTCCAAACTTATTTGTATCACCAAAAGCATTACACAAAACCAACCATTCCTTTTTAGCAAAGAAAAAAGCGCAAAATTGCGCTCATGTCCATATGCTACTATTAATATACCGGACACTACTTAAACTAAATCAGAATGAAACGGAGAGGGTGGGATTCGAACCCACGCGCCCTTGCGGACAAACGGTTTTCAAGACCGCCTCGTTATGACCACTTCGATACCTCTCCTTATTCAACTGTAACAACGGTTTTCCTGTCTCAACTGAATCATTACTAACACGTTGCTTTGCAAGTATAACATTCAATTCGCTTTTCGTCAAGTACTTTTTTACATTTTTTTCAATTTTTTGTTTCTAAAGTTACTATTCACGGCTGATTTCAGAAAATAGCCAAACTCGTTGTGCTTGCACGTAAGAGAGTGATTATTTTCTATAACCAGCGTGTATAGCAACTACCAAATATTAAAAATCGCAGTATTTCAAGGTTCCCGCTTCCCACTTATTTTTTCGAAAGAACCATAGCGGCAGGCAGATACAGCCTGCATAAATCATCACCAGCAAAACCATCATCGCAGTTCCTGGATAATAAAATTGCATATACGGTATCCTCTCTTTCCCCAACCGATAAATCAACCTCATAGCTCCGCTCCCTGCTGTTATTAAGAAAATAGCTATCAGGCTGCTGTAATAAAAACCCTCCAAAATCAACATTTTGCGAAGCTGTTTTCCAGTCATGCCAAGGCTTTCCATAACTATAAACTCTGTTTTTCTTGCTTCCAGAGATGATATTGTTACATTAAAATAATTAAACAATCCCATACAGACAAGCAAAGCACTGACCACATACATTAAAGTTCGAACAGGCAGCAAATCGGACTCCACCGAAGCAATCGTATCAGATTTAGAAGATAAAGAATATTCTGAACCAAATTCTCCTTCCTTCACTTTCTGCTTTTTCCCAAGTTCTGCAACCATATGATTCAGCTTCCACTTTATTTTGCCTTCTTTCTCTAAAGCCACATTGATTTTTATTGCAAATATCTTTCCTTCTATCCTCAAATTTTCCAATCCATTCTCGCTAATTAACAGAGTTGGATATCCCGATGTTGATGATTCTGTCTCGCAACGTAATATTCCTTTTTGATTACGTTTCAAATACCCTCCAAACCGCATTGTCCCCAAATTTTCTCCCGAAAATGTTTTCAGGGAAAATTCCTCTCCAATGCAGGAAACAGCCTCCTCTTCCAACTGCCTGGAAAGTTCATTAAAATGAAATGCAACAGCACTGGTTCCCTTCCTCAACCCCTCAATATCCAAACTTAGCTGATATTTCTCACAGCATTGTTCTAATACATCTATAAATGATTTATCTACTACTGTAAAACCCGCCATATAATATTTTCTCACATGTTCTGCATATACCTTATTTTCTTTATCCTTTTGCATCCCTTTTTGCATACGGCTTCCTGTCAACAAAGGATTCCATACAGCATCATCACTATTTAATCCCAAATATCCTCCAACACTGCATTTTACTTCCTCAACCCCATCCAGTTCTTTTATCCTCTCTACAAAGGAAGAATCAAACTGAATATCAGACTCCAGATATCCCTCTGATAGAAAAGGAGCGCTTGATGCATAAAGGGCAAAGTCATCATCCTGTTCTAACATATTTCTATAGTCCATTCCCCGGATAATTACCATAGCCCCCAATGCCACAAGAAAGCCAAGAAAAAGGGAACCAAGTGTGACTAAGGCATTTTTTCTGTTTCGGAAAATATTTCTCCATGCCATTACGGAAATCTGATTTCCTTTAACAGAACGCCTTGTCTTTTTGCCTGTATACGTAATGCCTCCCAGATAGTGAAGTGCTTCGACTGGCGCCATTTTCCCTACCTTTCTCACTGACATAGAACTACAAAAAAAGGTATTGGCTACTGTTAAAAAGATTGCCCCAAGGAATAGCAAAGGATGGAAACTGATTATCGCAGAAGCTTTTCCAAATCCTTCCAGATATTTTTCTTCTAATATTCCTGGCAGAATCAGAAATATTAGCACGCCTCCTGCTATTATCCCCAAAGTCAAGCCAATCAGAAGTATTTTTGCAGCCTGTTTCCAGATCATCCGATAAATCTGACAGGAAGTTGTTCCAATTGTTTTCAACAGCCCGTACTGCCGAATATCCCTGCGCATAGAAATAGCCACAACATTATAAATCAGCATCCCTGCGCAAAGTACAATCAATATGGCACAGAACACCCCAATATCCAATCCTCCAACCAATTCTAAAACTGCTGTGTAACTTACACTGTCACCGCCAATAAACTGCTGTGCTTTATCAATCGTAGGAATATCCCTATAAAGACGAGCCTCAATATCTTCCCCGCTATACCAGTCTTTTTGACGAATCAAAAGAAACGAAGACTGTTTTGTGGAATCTTTCTGATTTCCATAATATTTTTCAGAAAAGAAAGCATATGGCAGATCTTCTTCTGGTAAGTACTCTGTATAAAAGCCGCTTAGAACAAACTCCTCTTCTTCCCCTTCTTGTCCTTCAATTTTTAAAGGCCTCCCCACTTCTGGCTGCGTAATTCCCAACTGCCGCAAAGTCCGTACAGAAAGCATCACCTCATTCCTCTTATCTGGATACTCTCCATGTATTGATGTATATGCCGGTTTTAACATAGAGTGATATGTTGTTTTGTCTACATATACCCGAAGTCCAACCGACTCTTGTTCTTTATATATTCCTCCCAAAATATACAGCATCCCCACATCACGAATATAGTCCAGTTTTGCAATCTGTTCTGCCTGTTTTGGAACAGCATCTTCCAGCAAAGTAGTTGCAGTCTCCCCCGCCATCCTTGTATATTTCAATTTTTCTGCATGAATTCTCCCAAATACTATGGAAAAAATAGAAAACAGCAAAAAGAATGAAACAGCAACTGCTCCTGTCAAAAGATAATTACGCCTGTGATTTGCAGCATAAAGCTTTCCCGCAAGCAGCTTTATTGCCTCTTGATTATTATTTTTCACACAAACCTCCTTTTCTCTGCCTTTGGCCTGCAGCATAGCGCACAATGAAAAACGTAATCCTTGCGTTTCACATTACTTCTCCATCTTCTATTCTAATTACCCGTTCCGCCATTTGCGCAATTGCTTCATTATGCGTTACTACCAGAATCGTCTGGTGAAATTTTCTGGCACTGGTCTTTAATAACCCAATCACTTCCATGCTGTTTCTTGAGTCCAGATTCCCCGTCGGCTCATCTGCAAGAATAATTGCTGGTTTGGATACTATAGCTCTGGCTATGGCAACACGTTGCTGCTGCCCTCCAGACAAAGTTTCTGGCATCCTCTCAAGCATATCCTCCAGCTTTAACACCTGGATAATCTCCCTTAAATATACAGAATCTTCACTCAATCCATCTAATTTCAATGGAAGAACAATATTTTCATACACATTTAAAACCGGCATCAGATTATAATTCTGAAAAACAAAGCCTATATTCCTTCTGCGAAAAATAGTCAATTCATCTGATTTTAACTTTTCAAGTTTTTGTTTTCGGACCGTAACGCTCCCCTCCGTAGGATAATCCAGGCCACCCAACATATTTAGGAGTGTTGTCTTTCCACTTCCCGACGAACCAACAATTGCTATAAATTCTCCATCCTGAATATTGATATTTACCTGATACAATGCTTTTATTCTGTTTCCCCCACTGCAATACAACCGGGTAAGATTCTCTGTTTTTAATACTTCCATTACTTTTCTGCCTTTCTTCTTTCTCACTTTTCTACAGGTTCTAAGTAAAGTATATCAAAAACTTCTGACAAACTTCTGACAATAAGATTTAAAGTTCCCTTAATACAGAATAAAACCATGCTTACTATGCAAAAAACTGCCACAAAACAAACTATAAAATTCATTTCGTGACAGTTCTTAAACTGGTAAATAAATTTCTGCCAAAAGCCCTTTTTCTTTTCTGGTTACTTTCATAAACCCATCATGGCAGAGTACAATTTCCCGTGCTAAATATAGCCCAATCCCAAAACCTTCCTGTACTGTTACACGCTTTCCACGATAAAACCTGGTAAAAATCTGTGTTTCCTCTCCTTTTTCAATACCAATTCCATAATCTCTTACCTGTATACAGGTAAACATATCATTATTCTGGAAACTAATCTCAACAACACTTCCTTCATACGAATATTTGATGCTGTTATCCAACAAATTCTCAACTGCCTCCTCCAGCCAATTTTTATCATGTAGTACTTTTATCGGCTCTGTAGTCAGAAGCTTTAACATTATATGCCTTGTATCCGCTTTCTGAGTAACTGCAACCATTGCCTGTAATATGGTTTCCCTGATATCCTGCTCTTCTTTTTTTATCTGAATGCAATAATGCTCTAATCTGGAAATTTTAATAAAATTTTCAACAAGAAAAGCAAGCTTTTCTTCTGATATCTGGATTGCTTCCAGATACGTTATGAAGCCTTCTCCTGTTGCTTCCTGCCTGCAAAAATTTAAATATGTCTCGATATTTGTAAGAGGGGTACGAAGCTGATGTGCAATTTCTGTAATCAGTTTTTTTATGCTTTCCTGCTCCTCCCAAAGCCTCTGGTCGTAATATTGCAATAAATCCTGCAATTTTTCCATCTGACTGATTAGTTTCCCCTCCAGAGTATCCTCCACTGCAGAAGGCAGCTCCAATGATTTTCGCTCTAAAATGTCATTTAAATAACCCGAAATTACTTTTTCCCGATGTCGCCCAAATATCTGTTCTCTTTCTATCAAACAGGCAGCGCCTGCCGCCCAAAGAACTCCTGTCAAAAGAAGCAGCGGACTTTTGGCAACACACGATACAATCAAGGTCACAAAAATTCCCACTGCTAATCCGACAATCACACTGTATTTCCTTTTCATCTATAAATCTCCAAAAACATACCCTGTCCCATAGACTGTTTTAATATAAGCTGGTTCAGAAGGATCTGGCTCAATCTTTTTCCTCAAACGGGTAATTGTTACAAACAGCGTATTTTCCTCAACATATGTCCCCTCCATATCCCAAATTTTTTGCAGAAGCGTTTCCTTTGTCAGCACCCGCCCTTTATTCTGGATCAAACACTCCAGAAGTTGAAATTCTCTTGCAGTAAGTTTCACCTGCTTTCCTTGTACATAAAGCTTCTTTATGTCAAAATCCACTTGCAGCTCCTCCATCTGGAACAAATTTCTTCCATGCCTCCTGCGGAGCACCACCTCTATCCGCCGTTTCAAAATATCCATAGAAAAGGGTTTTACAATATAATCCTCGCACCCTACATCAAAACCCTGGATTATATCCTTCTCTTCATCCCTTGCTGTCAAAAAAAGGACTGGAATTTCTGCATATACTGCAGCATAATGGCAAAGTTCCATTCCGCTGCCATCAGGCAGAGAAACATCCAACAATAGCAAATCCGGCTTCTTTTCTACTATTTTTCTACCTTCTTTATAACTAAAAGCAGAAAGCACCTTAAAGCCTTCCTTTTGCAGAGCAATAACAAGTGCACGATTCAACAAACTATCATCCTCCACAATTGCAATTGTTTCCATTGCCATCCTCCTCTCAAGAACCGATTTTAAGGTTCGGAACCGCATTTAAATTCCAGCCGCTCCGTTCTCCTGCCATATATTCATAATATCCCTGAACGGCAATCATAGCTGCATTGTCTGTACAAAAAACAGGAGATGGATAGTACAGAGTAATCCCCGCCTTCTTGCATTCTTCCTGCATCCTGCCACGCAAAGAGGTGTTTGCAGCAACACCTCCCGCAACAGCAATCCTGCTTTCCCCAAGCTTTTGCGCAGCAGCAACTGCCCTTTCTACCAATACCTCAACAACTGATTTCTGAAAAGAAGCTGCCACATCTGCCTGAACAATTTCCTGCCCTTTCATTTCACACTGATTCAAATAATTTAAGACCGCAGATTTCACCCCAGAAAAGCTAAAGTCAAGCTCTGCCCCAGCAATTTTTGCACGTGGGAATTCAATCGCATCTGGATTTCCTGTCTTTGCTACTTTGTCAATTTTAGGCCCACCCGGATAGCCAAGCCCAATTGCCCTTGCCACCTTGTCAAACGCCTCACCAGCCGCATCATCATGGGTACAGCCAATCACTTCAAAAGTATTATAATCTTTTACCTGCACCAGATGGGTATGTCCTCCTGAAACGACAAGACAGAGGAATGGCGGCTCCAAATCGGAATGTTCAATATAATTTGCTGCAATATGTCCCTCAATATGGTGTACCCCTACAAGAGGTTTTCGTGCAGCATATGCGATCGCCTTTGCTTCTCCTACGCCAACTAAAAGAGCCCCCACCAGTCCCGGACCATATGTTACACTGATTACATCAACATCATCAAGCGACACTTCTGCTTTGGAAAGCGCCTCTTCAATCACCTGATTAATCCGTTCCATATGCTTTCTTGAAGCAATTTCAGGAACAACACCACCATATAAGGTATGAATATCTATCTGTGAGGAAATGATATTGGAAAGCACCTGCCGCCCATTTTTTACAACCGACGCTGCCGTTTCATCACAGGAACTTTCGATTCCTAAAACAAGTATGTCTTTCTTTTCTATTTCCATCTGCTATTTCTCATCTTTCTTATCTTTTTGATACTTTACGCCTACTTTTGCTGCTTCATCTGCATTCGTAGACTGCCAGCCAAGAATTTTCCACTTATTATTGCTATCCCGACGACACATAAATTTCTCATAATTCTGTGTCATTTTACCGTCTTCTTTAATCAGGCAAAAACTGATTACCGTTGCACATTCCTTTCCATCTAATTCCACAACCTGCACCGTTTTGTTCTCCTGCACAATACAAGCGCTGCTAATCGAACGCTCTGCCTTTTCCTTATCCGCTTTAAAACTTTTGAGCATTTCCTCATAAGAATTACCTTCCCCTGCAAGAAGCTCTTCATCATACAATATACGGAGCTGTTTTAAAAGTCCCTCAAAGTCAGAATCACTAATCTCTTCTGTCTCATTGTACATACAGCGGTTGAAACGCCAGTAAAGCTTTATAACTTCTGTTGCTGTCTCCGGATATTTTAATTCCAGGTCTTTTGCCAGAAGTTTTCCTGTCTCAGAACTTGGGACAGCGTCTTCCTTCTGCGCCTCTTTCTCCACCTGCCTGTTCATAAAATAGTAAATTCCCGTTACCGCTGCTGCTGCCACTACGATTGCCACGCAGGCAACAATAATCCTTTTTGTCATCTTATTCATATGTTTCCCTCCATTCCTGTATCCTTTTAAATAAAACTTTTTCCTTTACCACAGACTAATCTTCTGAGAACTCCAATGTACAACTTTTTCCATCTTTTCCCGGAAATGCCTGTGGAAAAATTTTTCTTACCTGTTTCATATAATTTTCCGGCTGTAACAGAGAAGGACTGTAATGTGTCAGCCACATCTCTCTTACCTCTGCCGCTTTTGCCACCTCTGCTGCCTCATAAAACGTCATATGCTTTTTTTCGGCTGCCTTTTCCTGCTTCTCTCTTTCACCATACATTCCCTCACAGATAAATAAATCAGAATCCTTTGCATTGTCAACTAAACTTTG
Organism: uncultured bacterium; assembly: GCA_947651225.1. Lineage (GTDB taxonomy): Bacteria > Bacillota > Clostridia > Lachnospirales > Lachnospiraceae > Butyribacter. Next base: position 8,650 of record CANSYK010000034.1, read on the forward strand.
CACTGGCCTGGTATCTGTACAATATGTCAGCTTAATTCCCCTCCTGGCTGGTCCGATTACCATATCAGGCGTATAAACCCTTCCTTCCTGTTCAATAACCTCCCCCTTCTGCAAACGGCTCCAAAGTTTCATTGGCACCTGATTCTCCTGCGCTTTTTCTACAAAAAACTTTCCATTGCGCGGAACCATAATACTATATCCATAACATATGACATTATGGTTTACACGAAACGCCTTTAACTGGTAACCGTTAATTTCTATTTCCTCCTCCGCTTTCTCCAGTTCATGAAAATAAACTGGGAACGGAAGCCCTGGTGCAATAATGCGCAGACTATTTACCACCTTTTCCAGTCCCTTTGGCCCAATTAGCGTGACTGGATTTGTCCTGTCCGAATTCCCCATAGAAAGTAAAAGCCCTGGAAGCCCCCCAATGTGGTCTCCATGATAATGTGTAATACAGATTGTATCAATGGGATTCATACTCCAGCCCTTTTGACGGATTGCCACCTGTGTTCCTTCACCACAGTCAATTAAAAGACTGCTTCCTCCTAACCTTGTCATCAATGACGTCAGCCAGCGTCCAGGCAATGGCATCATACCACTTGTTCCCAACAAACATACATCTAACATATCTGTAACGCCTCCTTTCTACAAGAAACTTTGGACAAAATTCCTGACAAAACAAAATCGGTGATATAGTACATCACCGATTAGTATAACATAAACGATACCTTTTTCCAAATATTACATTTCAAAATGCTGATAATCCTTGCTATATTTCCAGTCGCCACCCCAGCTAAAGCCATATTTTTTGAAAATTTTTGTAATCTGGCTATTTTTCTGAATCATATATCTGGCATATTTCCCCTTGCATTTTTTCACATCCCGTACTTTATATATTTTGCCATTTCCAGGTGTAAGAACCCCTTTAGAATTAATGTATGGATTAATTCGTGGGTTAATGTCAATAGCCAGCCCCAAAGCATGCTTAGAAAGACGGTTGGTCCCGGCTACCGTTCTGAAATTAAAAGACGAGGTATTATTATCAGCCATTGATTTTTCATCATCTGCCTGATACTCATCCACCAGCCGAATCCGCTGAATCGGATATTTTATCTGAAACAGCTCATAAAAAATTTTAACTGTCTTTTTGGCTATTTTTTTATTTACAATCAACTCCCCTGTTTTTACTTTTCCATTAAAATTATAATATTTTACTTTAACGTAACGCAAATCATCATATGTAATTGACGAATTTTTATGAAAGGAAACTCCATTTATTTTCTTTTTTATCCGACCCGGCAATTTCTGATAAGTAAATCCATCTTTGTAAACCGTTGCCTGTACTGTAATATTCGACTGTAAAAGAGAAACAATCATCCCTAGCATACAAATCGCTCCTGTCAATTTTTTTCCTATTCTCATATTGATATCCATTCTGTCTCTATAACCTCTGATTCTTTTCTATCCCATAAACCACAGACTTCGCATAAAGTAAAAGAGGAACTGTCAAACAGTCCCTCTTTTGGAGAAGGTATTTTTGTTACTTATGGGGTGTAGCAAAAACTATATAATGTATTGGGGTTTACGATGATTAGTATAGCAGTATGAACCGATTAAGTGTGCACAAATCGACATTTATTTTTTATATTCTTTTGTGCATCTTTACAATCCAATTGAAAAAAGCCCTGGAATCCAGCAAAAAAACTGCCAAAAACCAACGGCTTTTCAATTATTCTTAGAAACTGTATTTATACTGGTGCTTCTTCCGTTTCAAAAAGCGCCTCAAATTCCTGACGGTCAATACGCTCTTTCTCAATCAAAAGCTTTGCGCAGGCATGAAGTATCGCAATGTGATCTTCCAGAATCTTCTTTGCATCCGCATATGCCTTGTCAATTATCTTTTTAACCTCGCTGTCAATTGTCTTTGCAACTTCCTCGCTATATCCACGGCTTGTATGGCCAAAATCCCTTCCAATAAACACTTCATCTTCATCAGCATAATTTATCATACCAATATTTTCAGAGAAGCCATATTTCATTACCATATCTTTTGCAGTCGAAGTCGCCTGCTTAATATCCTGTGAAGCCCCTGTTGTTACATCATCAAAAATCAGCGATTCGGCAATACGTCCGCCCAGGCTTGCAATGATATCCTGCATCATTTTGCCCTTTGTCAAAAACATTTCATCACGCTCTGGCAATGGCATCGTATAACCTGCTGCCCCGCTTCCAGTCGGAATAACGGACACCATATGAACCGGCCCCACATCTGGAAGCACATGGAACAAAATAGCATGGCCTGCTTCATGGTATGCTGTAATCTTCTTATCCTTTTCAGAAATAATCTTACTTTTCTTTTCCTTGCCAATTCCAACTTTGATAAAGGACTTACTGATATCCTCCTGCTCAATAAAAGAGCGGTTTTCCTTTGCACAGGCAATTGCCGCCTCATTCAGAAGATTTTCCAGATCCGCACCAGTAAATCCAACTGTCGTCTGCGCAATCTTTGTTAAATCAACATCATCTCCAAGAGGCTTTCCTTTAGCATGTACATTTAAAATCTCTTCACGCCCTCTTACATCTGGACGCCCAACTGTCACTCGCCGGTCAAAACGCCCTGGACGCAGAATCGCCGGATCAAGAATATCGACACGGTTTGTGGCGGCCATTACAATAATTCCTTCGTTTATCCCGAAGCCATCCATTTCTACCAACATCTGGTTCAAAGTCTGCTCACGTTCATCATGCCCGCCGCCAAGACCAGAGCCTCTCTTACGTGCTACGGCGTCAATTTCATCAATAAATACAATGCATGGTGCGTTTTTCTTTGCTTCCGCAAACATATCACGCACACGGGAAGCGCCTACACCGACAAACATTTCTACAAAATCAGAACCGGACAAGCTGAAAAACGGAACGCCTGCCTCGCCGGCAACTGCTTTTGCGAGCAGCGTTTTACCAGTTCCCGGAGGCCCAACTAACAAAATTCCCTTTGGAATCCTTGCGCCCACCCCTGTGTATTTTCCAGGATTTGCTAAGAAATCTACGATTTCTTCCAACTCTTCCTTTTCTTCCTTTAAGCCTGCAACATCACGAAACCGTTTTGCATGTTCATCTGGGTCAATACGCTGCGCACGGCTTTTTCCAAAATTCATCATTTTTGCATTACTTCCGCCCGCTCCTGCAGACTGTGCGGACAAAAACGAAAACAAAAAGAAGATAGCAATAATTGCAAGCCCATATGGCAAAAGGGTTGTAATCACCCAGGAAGGCTTCTGAATATTATCTACCTTGCATTTTTTTGCCAGAACTGGATCGCTCATTACAAGCTCTTCAATTTCTTTTACATCAGACACATAAAAGCTGACAGAAGTATTATCTGACAACAAAACATGAATTTCGCCAGTAGGCACTTCTTCATTTGGCAGAATCTCTACCGAAGTAACCTTTCCACTTGACCAGTCCTCACGAAAGGAGGCGATATTATAATTGCTGTTGGAGGTCTGGTTAAACGCCCCTGACACATAAACTGCCACAAAAATAATGGCAAGAATCAGGATGTAAAAACCAATTCCTCCTGTTTTCATCTGTTTCTTCATGAGAAATCTCCTTCTAAATTATTTACTAAATTCCAAAGTCCCAATATAGGGCAGGTTGCGGTACTTTTGTGCATAATCCAGTCCATAGCCTACCACAAACTGATCTGGAACCTCAAAACCAATATATTCTGTTTCAATCTCTACCTCACGGCGTGACGGTTTATCAAGAAGTGAACAAATCTTAAGACTTGCCGGATTTCTTGCCAATAACATTTTTTTCACCATACTGAGCGTTCTTCCAGTATCCACAATATCCTCTACAATCAGACAGTGGCGCCCTTCAATTGGCTCATCCAGGTCCTTGCGCATCTGGAGCTTTCCTGTACTGACTGTGCTATCTTCATAGCTGGAAGCTGCCATAAAATCAATTGTTACTGGCACCGTCAGCCTTTTTGCTAATTCCGTAAAAAAGAATACGCTTCCTTTCAAAATACAAATCATATGCAGTGATTTTCCTTCATACTCCTTATTAATCTGCTCTGCCATCTGTACAATTCTTTCCTCCACCTGATTTTCTGAAAACATTTCATGTACGATTTCTTCCTTCATGCTGTTCCCCTTTCTTCTTTAAGAAACTACAGGAAAATAGCCTAGACAACCCAGAATACGTTATTTATCTGCCGTTCCCTTCGTTCCTTACGTAAGCATAAATAATTTCCTTTGTATTCTTTGTAACATAATAATAAGCGCTGCACCGGTCTAATACAGGCACCCACAAAATATGACAGCCTTCCGCAAGCACTAAAGTTTTCCTGCGCTGCTCACGTGGTACCTTTCCATCAATAAACAGACGGCTTAATTTTTTGGTTCTGCCTGTCTGATCCAGCCACAAATAATCTCCATTTTCTGGATACCGGAGCTTCGGCATACTCCCCATTCTATCATAATCAAAACATTTCGTACAGTGCTTTTTCCAATTGTCCTCCTGGATTTTTTCTCTGCCCCCTTTTTCAAAAACAACAAAACCGTTTTCTCCATTTGCAAGCAGCATTTCATATTTTTTCTGAAATACAATTGTATCACCTATATAAGATGGTTTGGCACATTCCTCTGCCGTCTGCCCATTGATATATAGCGATACTATATCATATGACTTCTCTGCCCGTATATTATAGGGAAGCATTATTTTTTTTCCTGTTTCCCCTTCAAAAAGAGAAACAACCATCTGAACATGCGCTGCCGTAATATCTTTCTTCCTGCCGCAAAGCTCCTGAACGATCCGTAAAATGAGCTCTCTTTGTAATACACCAGAAAGCTGGCGATATTCCGCAAAATCCATACTTCGCTTTCCCTGCTCCTTTTTTACAATCCGCCCATACATTTCATCCGTCTGTTCATCAATGTACGCCATTACTTCCTGTAGATGGTTTCCCGTCCGCACAATGTGGGAAACTGCCTCTGGCTGCACTTCTTTTTGCAGATAGGGAATCACCTTGTTTCGCAAAAGATTTCTGGCGTAGGTATCCTCTAAATTTGTAGAATCCTGGCAATATGCAATCTGTTCTTCCTGTAAAGTCTCCTCAATTTCTTTCCGGCTGATTCCAAGTAAAGGACGAATAATATGTTCCCGCTTAGGGCGCATACCTCCAAGCCCCCTTAAACTGCTGCCGCGAAGCATCTGAAATAGGATAGTTTCCGCCTGATCCTCCTGATGGTGCGCTACCGCAATTTTCTGATAGGCAAGCTCTGTTCTGCACTCTTCAAAACACTGGTAACGATACACCCTTCCTGCCTCTTCCTCTGTCATATGATGGTTTTTTGCAAGTTCTGGAATATTTTCCTTATAAACTTTGCAGGGAATCCCCAAACTTTCCGCAAAAGCCTGTGCGTATTCCTGGTCTCTTTGTGCCTCTTTGCCCCGAATCCCATGATTTACATGAACAGCCACAAGATGAAGTCCCCATGGTTCTTTTATTTTAGAAAGTATATAAAGCAGAAAAACCGAATCCGCACCACCAGAAAGCCCCACTACAATGCCATCACCATAAGAAAAAAGATTGTGCTTTCTGCAATATCCCTCAACCGTTTCATAAAGATTGTTCATTCCATTTTCATCCTCCATGCCGCTTTCGCATTATCGTATATTTTTACTACCATAACACTTAAATCGTCCTCTGGCTCCATATTCCAGCGCACCATGGCTTCGTCCAGAAGACGGTCAGCTATATCCTGTGGCCCTAGCTTTTCCTTCAGACATTCCCACAAAAGGATTTCAAAACACTCCTGTTCCTCTAAAAAGCTGTCCGCAACCCCATCGGTCATCATTATAACATAATCTCCTGCTTCTATGCCAGATTTTCTCATATATGGCTCCATCTCATTCATCACGCCAATCGGAAGCGCCTCCCCTTCAATCCGTTCCATCTCTCCCTGATGATACAGATAGGTCGTGCTGGCGCCACATTTTACAAACTGGCAGCTTTTCCGGTACAGATTCAAAACAGTAATATCCGCAGTTGCAAAACTGTGTGTTTCCTCCCTTGCCATATAGATTGAGTTAATTAGACGAATCGCTGAACTTTCCGCAAACCCTGCCTCAGTCATTTGCTCCAAAAGCTCTATTACCTGCTCACTCTCCTCACAGGCATCGTTTCCGCTTCCCATGCCATCGGAAAGTGCCATTAAGAGTTCTCCACTTGGAAGATAGGTACAGGAAAAAGTATCGCCTGACACCTCTTCTCCCGCCTTTGGCAGCCTGCTGATTCCCGTCACAGCAGTCAGCCTTGCACACTCTTCAAATACAAACTCCTCTTCTTCTCTTGGAAAAACTTTGCGGCATTCTTCACCAGGCATTACCCGGCAGCCAATCAAATCCGAAATCTCTTCTCCCACTTCCTTGGTTGTAACATATCTGCCTCTCCAGGTTCTTCCCTTGACATGTATTTCCAACCTTCCATCATATTTCTCATAAAAAGCAATGTCTGTAATAATTACCCTTCTTTTCCTCAGCTCCCTTATCATTTTTTCCTGTAAATCAATTGGAATCTTCTGGACATTGGGAAGTTTCTCTGATAACTCTTCCACAATCTCTCCTACTTCCTTCATTTGCCTTGCAATCACTCTTTGATTCTGCAACATTTTATTCTGAAAGCCCATCGCCAGATTTGCTATATGGATATTCTGATTTGCTTCAGACAAAAATCGCTCTTGATGAATACATTCCTTTGTGAACTCAACAGGCATCTGTTCTAATACAATCTGCCCCTGCTCCTGCGCCAGTGCCAGTGTCCCAAACATTTCCGGGCGCATCAGGGCAATCTGCCCCCGGCAGTTTTCGCCATTCTCACACCGGCTGCAAATATGGCTCGACATTACCTCCATCATTTTTCTTGCATCTTTGGGATTCAGCAGAGTTTCCTCTTTCGAACCTTTTATCATCGAGGTCGAAAGATTCTGGAAGGAATGTGAAAAATCTTTTAATTTATATTTCATCAGCTTTTGCAGCTTTTCACTTTCCCAGTTGTCCTGCCAGCTTCCGGCATGAACCTGTATTTTGCCCAAAAATTTCTCAGGTATTACTAAAAAAATTCCTCCGGCAATTGCAATCCCCTCTAATTCCCCAATCCCCATCATACTTTGATTTACTACACTTTCCAGTCCAAATGCCATCAGAAAAAAACTGGCACACAAAAGTAACTTTCCCTGCTCACGTAACATCCCGGCACAAATTCCCATCAATGCCATAACCCCAATCATACTGCTCTCCCATCCGCAGACAACTAACACACAGCCTCCGATTGCCCCGGCAATTGCCCCTGTCCCCGTTCCATAACAATATCCCATAATTAATGTCAAAAAATAAATCACGGTCAATATCACAGAAATTTGGGCAATAATAATATCAGGCAGCCCCAAAACACCAAATGCCCCCAACATCACAAGGCTGATTACTTCTTCATTTCCAAGATTCTGTCCCTTGCGGGCGTGTAATAAAAAATGAATCGCATCATATAATATTCTGGTAGATACCAAAGCTAATATAGTCTCTAAAAATCCCATCCACATATCATACTGGCTGTGAGGCATCAAAAACAGCCGAAATGCCGTCAAAGCTCCTACCGAAGCACACAAAAGAAGGGCAGCATGTCCCATCCGTACTGTTACATTTTTCTTTTCCAATAAATCTACTGCCAGTACAACCGAAAGCATTGCCATTGCGCTACATAACACATTTTCCATTGGAAATACCGTTAACATCCCTAAAATCACACTGATTCCAACAGGAATTTTTGCCCCTTCCTCTGTATATCCCGCAGCAAAAAAAGCAATCCCGATTGGATTAATTCCAAATAAATTAACCCTCCCAAGGAAAAAACCAAGAATAATCTGCAACAACATCTTTTTCTGAATAGCCTTCATAATCCCACACCTCTTTATACAGTTTTGTTAATAGTAATGCTGTAGGAACAAAGTATAGAAAAGGTGCATTGCAAATTTTGTCAAATCAGAAGTTCAAGCTAAAAAAAGGTTTCGACAAAAAGGTGCGAAGTCTTTCTACACTCGAAAACACGCTCTAGGAACTACTGCTGTCACACCTGAACAACATACGTTGTAATTTCCTTATAATAAAAAAAGAACCTGACAGTCTAAACTGGCAAGTTCTATTTCTCTTCTTCTGGTTCAAAAATCACTTCATCCTCATATACTAATCCAAATTTTTCCCTGGCGACCTCTTCTATGTATTCATCGGTCTCAACATAGTCCTTAAATTCTTCTATTTCTTTTTTCTTTTTTATACATTCTTTTTTCTGTTTTTCAAGTTCCTTTATCTGAACCGCATATTCTCTTTCTTTTGCCTTTAGTGTATTCTGCTTATATACTAATGTGGCACAGAGTACAACTGTCAATAGAATTACGCCAAAGACAGTTGCACGGCTTAATTTTTTTTGCCGTTTTCTCATCTATCTCACCAGCCTTCACAGGAATAATCACAAATTACCATCCGGTTATTACACTATATACTATTTGTCAGAAGATTTCAATGCCTTTTTTCTCCTTATACAAACTCTTTTCCGTATCTTTTTTATCTGCTTTTTTACACTAAAATACCTCCGTACTTTAGAAATCCACTGAAACAGCCTTCGCTTTGGCTTTTCCAGATGATTCCACCCAAATCTCCTTAACACACTGCTAATTCCTTTTTCATACAAAAGAGCGCCTAAAAAAACAGCTGCCGCCCCATACCAACGAATTTCTCCATTGTTATATATAAAAAAAACTGCATATGCCGGCACCGCCATGACACTCCAGTATAAAATATCCTCTGCCCACACCACCATTTTGTGGTGCGGAATCACCCACCGTACAAAACGCCAGAAATCATATCCAAGCATCAATACCATTCCCAGGCAGAGCGTAACAAGTACAAAACGAACCTGTCCCATTATGATCTCGGTCACTGAAACATCCTCCCCAGAAAGGAAGCCGCTTTTTTCTGTGGCTCTTCCTTGTCAGAATAGGCAAAGCTGTCAATTCTGCCGTCCACATCAACTTCACCCTTTTCCAATGACAGGCGGTTTACATGAAGCTCATCCCCGCGAATCAGTAAAATCCCCTGTTCTGTTTCAAGATATACTTCTTTTGCATCAAAAGACAATACATCCCGGACACCAGACAGTACCGCTGTTTTCCTTGCATTCAAATAAACCTTATGTACACTCTTTCTGTTCTCATCATAAAGCCTTTCATCCATTATAACAAGCCTCCCCACATACTTTTTTCTAATTCAGTATATGAACAGGCACCGTATTTTATACCAGACAAAATGACATATATTTAAAAAGAACGCCAAACCAGCGTTCTTTCCAGGACATATTAAAGAACTAAAAAAGCCTGACTAATTACAGTTCCTTCGCTACAAAACTTTATATAGTTCCTTTGCTTCTTCCTTTTTGTAGGTTTCTTCAATACTTAAAACCTCAACCTTTACTACTTTATCACCAAATGTAATCTCAATGATATCTCCTACCTTCACATTAAGAGAAGCTTTTGCAACTTTACCATTCACAGTAATTCTTCCCGCATCACAAGCCTCATTTGCCACTGGCCGCCTTTTAATCAGCCTTGAAACCTTCAAATACTTATCTAAACGCATTCTATCAGCCTCCTCTTTCCCATTGTAAGAAAAGAGGTTGTACACACTGACAACCTCTAATCAAGACAATCCTATTCATCAATAACTAGTTTACAGCATCCTTTAAAGCTTTACCAGCTTTGAACTTTGGCGCTTTAGAAGCCTTAATGCTCATCTTCTCCCCAGTCAAAGGATTTCTTCCTTCTCTCGCTGCTCTCTCAATCACTTCAAACGTACCAAATCCAACCAACTGAATCTTCTCGCCCTTCTTTAACTCATCAGTAACCACATCAATAAAAGCCTTTAAAGCCTTCTCAGAATCTTTCTTAGACAATTCTGCCTGCTCAGCGATTGCTGCAACTAATTCTGTTTTGTTCATGGATTAATCCTCCTCAATCATTATTTCCGTAAAAAAGTTACAAGTCTATTTATACCCTCATTGCGCCTGTTTGTCAAGGTTTTTGGGGAATTCTTTCCCTTTTCTGGCAGATTTCGGCTATTGCCCGCTTCATAAGTAGCAACAATAACGTTTTCAACACGGAATCCCCCTTCTAATCAATCCATGCAGCCTGGTTATCCACATATCTCTGCTTTTCTTCCATCAACTTCTGATACTGCCTGAGCAATCCATCATCCTTCCCCAACCGCAATGTTTCCACAATCGGTTCTATTTTTTCCTCCAATGACCGCAGACCAAAATTAGAAAGAACTCCCTTTAAAGTATGCGCACTCTCAAATGCTCTTTCTATATCATGCTGTTCTAATGCTGTCTTTAATATCTCAAAATCAGAATCCTGCATCAGTTCATCAAAACATTCAAAATAAAACTCTGTATCATTTAAAAAACGATTCATAGTCGCTTTTATATCACATCCCAGTTCTTCCAGTTTTAATAGACGCTCCTCCATCTCTATCCCCCGTCTTTCTCAATTTTGAATGCCCTCTCAAAATTGAGAAAGCATTAATAAGTAGTTTGAAAAGAACTTTCAAACTTATCCTCCTAATTCACAAAAAGTCCCTGATTGGATTATATCAAAGGGACTTTTCGTGGTCAATGCAGTTATATGGATTATATTTACAGGAAAAACTCTCAGGTTACTGTTCCATCTGTTTTCCCAGAAAATTTGCAGCAAAGGAAACAAGATTTTCTTCCGCTTCCCCAAATTTTTTATCCGAATTTTTCGTCAAAAGAATCACACTTCCCATCACATCACCCTCAACGATAATTGGATAAATCACTTCACAAGCATATTTCTTTTCTTCGTTTGCCACCGGAACATAACTCTGTGTATGGTCTGTCGTAACCTTTTCCCGGTTTGCGATTACCTTTTCCATTTCTTTACTGATTGGTTTCTGTAATAACTCCTTTTTACCGCTGGATGAAACTGCAATAAAATGATCTCTGTCTGTTACCGCCACAATACCTCCAGAAGTCTGCGCCAATGAATCTACATATTGCTTTGCTAGTTCTCCCAGTTCCACAATCGGTGAATACTTTTTTAAAATAATCTCTCCCTCACGGTCTGTATAAATTTCCAACGAATCACCTTCCCTGATCCGTAATGTTCTTCTAATCTCCTTTGGAATCACCACACGCCCCAAATCATCAATACGTCTGACTATGCCCGTTGCCTTCATTTGCCAATTTCTCCTCCATTTCTCACTTTTTCTATGAGTTATAGTAATTTTACTATTTTTCTCACTTCCGATTAGGCTGCTTAGCAGCATAAATACCCAACAAAAGAACGCTGTTTTTGCGTTCTCGCTATGTGTAACCTAAAAATCCCTGGCCAGTGCTTTTTGCTGGCTTAAAATTTTCTTTACACATTTGTTATGAAGTTAGTATGTGAAAATGAAAAAGAATTATACAAAAAAATTTGATGGCTCATCTTTGCAATTTACTAAAGATTGACAATTTTCATCATACCTAATCATATATTTTAAAATCCTATCATAGCATCAAAAATACTTTTCAAACACAACATTCCATGCTTCTATCCAATCAACACCGTTTTCCCTTCAAAGCAAAACCATAATGCCGGATTCTTTCTTTATGCAATCCCTTTTCCCTCTAAAACTGCATCATATTAACACACAACAGCCTTAATATCCTGATATTTTCCTTCAAAGCCTTCATGCAGCATCTTTACTTTAAGGCCATTACTGCGTTTTTCAGAAAAAATAAATTCATATAAATTATATTCTCCATTTTCATAGGCAAAATCAATACCATTATCCTGATAATGCACATACCGGCACTCTTCCTGTACTTCCTGCTTTCTTCCAAAAATTGCCGTTTTTTTGGTTGATTCTGGATAATATTCCAGCGTCAGCGCCTTTATATGTTCTGGTTCAATCGAATGCAGCCCTTCATAAACAGGAAGAATACTTCCGGCTTTCACATAAAGAGGGCAGATATTAAGAGGGGCTTCTTTTAAAATATAACATCCTCCCGTAATCCTCTCCCTGGTCCAATAATCTACCCAAATCCCTTCCGGCAGATACACCATTCTTTCCCTTGCCCCCTGCTGTGTAACCGGGGCAACAAGTATACAGCTTCCCACCAAATATTCGTCATTACATTCCCATGTATTTTTATCCTGCTGGTAATGCATTACCAATGGCCGCAGAACAGGAAGCCCTGTTTTCGTTTCCTCATAGCATAAATCATACAAATAGGGAAGGTACTTATACCTTAATTCAATATATTTCCGATTAATATCAAGTGTTTCTTTGTCAAATACCCATGGTTCCTGACGTCTTGTATCTTTCGCACTATGGTTTCTAAAAAGCGGAGAAAAACAGGCAGCCTCAATCCAGCGGCTCAGCAGTTCTGGCGTTGTATGGGCGCCAAAACCTCCGATATCTGTACCAACTATTGGCATTCCAGACATTCCAAGGTTTAGCATCTGCGGAATAGACATCTGTAAATGTGCCCAAAGGCTCTGATTATCACCGGTCCACACTGTTGTGTATTTCTGGGAACCGCTGTAGCATGCCCTCGTAATAACAAACGGACGCCTTCCATCATGTTTTTTCAAGCCTTCATAGGTTGCCTTTGCCATCAAATGCCCATAAACATTGTGTACCTCCTTGTGCAACCGTGGCAAATCATCCCCTGAAAATACAATATCCTCTGGAAGAGGCCCTTTAAAACTTGCAGGCTCATTCATATCATTCCAGATTCCACGAATTCCCTGCTCTGTAAGGATTTTCGTCTGGTTTCCCCACCACTCTCTTACTTTCTTAGAAGTAAAGTCTGGAAATACAGAATCTCCCGGCCAGACCGCATTATGATAGACATTCCCTTCTGCGTCCTTTGCAAAATAACCATTCTCCATTCCCTCATCATACATATGATAGCCTTCTTCGGCCTTTGTCCCTGGATCAATAATCGTTACCAGCTTAATCCCCATCTGTGAAAGTTCATCACTTAATTTTTCCAGGCTCGGAAATGTTTCCTCATTATTTGTAAAAACTTTAAAATGATCCATATAGTCAATGTCAAGATGAATCGCATCACATGGTATTCCATATGTCCTGAAATTTTTTGCAAGACAGAGCACCTCCTCTGCGCTTGCGTAACTCCACCTTGACTGATGGTACCCTAACGTCCACATCTGCGGAAGCGGTGCCCGCCCGGTAAGCCCTGTATATCCTTCTACAATATCCGCAATCGTATCTCCTGCAATAAAATAATAATCAAGTTCTCCTTCCACTGCACCAAAAGAATAATACTGGCTACTTTCAAATCCCATATCAAAATAAGATTTATAAGTGTTATCCATGAAAATTCCGTAAACAGATTCCTCCCGTAATACAATAAAGAAAGGAATTGATTTATACATGGCACGGAATGTAGGATTTTCCACCTGTGGATCAGGATTATCAGAATTCCACATAATATAGTCATAGCCTTTCTTATTTAAAAAGCCTGTTTTATCTCCCAGTCCGTAAATCACTTCATCTCCAAACAGCTTCTTTACCACTCTGAATTTACAATCATCTTCTCCGGCATGAACAACATGTCCCTCCTGACGCATTTGCTCTGACTCTTCTTCTGATAATTTCTGGATTTCTGGCTCCTGTTCTCCTTCATAATCCGCACAAAGAATCTTCTGCCTTTTATCATAAATCTTTAATGTACCATCCTTCTCGGCATAAACAGTAAGGTAATCCGTTTCCACTGCTGTTACCGACTTTCCGGCACCCGTAATTTCTCTTAGTCCTCTTTTTAAACCCAAATCTTCTTCTACTGCAAAAGAGCCTGTTTTGGTATCGGAAGAATGAATCCTCAAAATCCTATCTGTTATTGCATCAATATATATATTTTCCCCAATTTTCATATCATTTCTCCATTCTTAATCAAATCCATACTAGAGCGTTGCTCCATTTACAAAATGCACCTCACGCTTTGTGAAAAATTTGTACTTCGTTCTATTTACTCTAAGGCAGAATATACAATATTTCGGATTACCTGCACATTGCGGTGCCCATTCCCGCCACATTTCTAAATCACATATATAATTCCCAAATCCTCTTTCGGATCCATACATGCATAACAGCCAAGCCAGCCATCCCAACCATACTCTCCTTCGGAACCAAGCTGTTTCGCTTCTCCTACATCCAGCATGACACGCATCAAATTTCCATAGCCATACCCCTGTAACTGCTCCCAGTCAAGCCACGGGAGCTGTTCCTTATTAAGATGATTCCTCGTCATACATTCTACCGTTTTTCTCCCCAGAATGCGCACACCATTGTAAGTCCCTTTCCCAAGCATCATTTTAACAAATTTACTGTAATCGTCTACCGTTGAAACAAGCCCTGCCCCGCCAGACTCAAATGCCGGTTTCTTTAAATGCATGTAGGACAGACCAAGATGCTGCCAGGTACATGGTTCCAAAGTCTGTGTTTCTGGCATAAACTGATAATTCTGGCAAAAGCGCCCCTGCTTTTCCTCTGGTACATAAAAGTCTGTATCAACCATTCCGAGCGGTTCAAAAATCGTTTCCTTTAAATATTCCCCATATGTCTTCTTTGTAATTACTTCAATAACAGCTCCAAGTACATCTGCACAAAAACTGTAGCACCAACCTTCTCCCGGCTGAAAACGCAATGGCTGCTGGCCAATCAGGTTTGCTAAATCATAAGTTGAAGTCGGCTGGTCTTCTTCAAAAATCTTACGGTAATATTCATCAATCATCTCCTGCATTTTCATTCCTGCTGGAAAAGAAGCATCCGGATAGACAACTCCTGCCGTCATATCCATTAAATGCTGGATTGTCACCTCTTCCCTTACTGGGACATATCCTTTTTCTGTTAAAACCTGCTGGTTTTTAAATCCTGGCAAATAGCTGCTTACTGCATCGGTAAGCTGAAGCTTCCCTTTTTCCACCAGTGACATAACAGCCACCGAAGTAACTGGTTTTGTCATAGAATAGCAACGGAAAATACTGTCTGGAGCCATTGGAATCTTTTTTTCTTTATCTGCTTCCCCATATTCTTTCCGATAAACCTCTTCTCCTTTATGTATCACACAAATCGAAGCTCCTACAATACAATCCGGATCTTCACTAATTCCTGATAAATTTGATGAAATTGCTTCATCCAGCCTTTCTAATACTTTCTGATTCATAATCTTCCCCATTCTTTTGATTATTACTATTTGCGGCCATTCTAAACGTCATGCGAAAAACCAGCCGTGAATAGTAGCTTTTGATTCATAATAACAAATATTTACATCTTTTTAAAAGCCTGTATACATTTTGCAACATAAGACACACTAATTATACCAAAACTTCATTGGAGGTACAACACATGGCACAATTACAGGCATATATTATTATGTTTTTAACCAGCGGTTTTCTTTATTGCGGCATCGAAATCCTTGCCAGGGGATATTCGCATATTTCCATGCTGCTTGCCGGAGGAACCTGTTTTCTTCTAGTCGGCGCCATAGAATATATAACAGGAAGCTCTGCTTCCTTTCTGCTCCAGATGCTCCTTTGCGGAATTATGATTACTACAGTAGAACTGTTATTCGGACTTGTCGTCAACCGCCAGCTCCACTTGAATGTATGGGATTATTCTGGCTTACAGTATAATTTTCAGGGACAAATCTGCCTGCTTTATTCCATCTTCTGGTTTCTCTTGTCCGCTCCAGTCATTCTACTGCATGACTATATGAAATTTCTGCTGTTAGACATCCAAGTTCCCCATTACCATATATTCTAAAATAGCGCACCAACAAAATCGGTGCGCTTGCGATCACTATATTATAACACAATTTCCCAGTGCATAAAAGAAACCGGCTGTCTTATCCCAAAGGCAACCGGTTTCTTCTCTTTTTTCTTTTGTCTGACCTTCTCATTTATGCTACTGCCACCCAACTTAAATCATTGGCAAGCTTTTCCTTTTCCTGACGATTTCCATTGCAGGTTACCCACATCTGGTTTCTTAAATCAATCGTCATAATCCCCAAAATAGACTTAGCATCTACACAGTAGCTTCCACAATACAGGTCTACATCAGAATCATAACCTGATACTAAGTGTACAAACTTATTTACATCAGCAACATTCTTGAATTTAATTTGGATCTTTTCCATATATGCTCACTCTCCTTCATTTGTGGAACTGCTTTTTACTTTGCGCAATTCCTTATACATTTCGCATACTATTTATCCAATACATTATATTCAAATCCCCCATCAAGTGTTGAAGATAGTATCATATTTTTTCTGGTATTTTTATACATTTTCTTTTCGTTTTTATACGTTTTCTCCATTTTTATACATTTTTGGTCACTATTTACAGTCAATAATACTATTTTTTATTTTATTTCTGTAATAGTTACTATTCAGTTTTAAAAACAACCTGTAATGTATGCCATATTGCTGAAAATCACAATAGATTATCTATCTTTTGCCTGTGTCACAATTTTGATACTGTTTCCTGTATCTTGCAGGGGTAATTCCGTTTTTGCGCTGAAAATACTCACTAAAACGGCTCTGCGAACTAAAAGCACAGTAAGAACTGATTTCCTGCAAAGAATAATCTGTATATTTTAACAATTGTTCACTGCTTATAATTTTTTCTTCTATTATATATTGTTTTAAAGTCGTTCCCATTAATTCGCTAAACTGTTCTGACAGATAATTCGGCGTTACGCCAATATGCTCTGCAATATCCCTGACACGGACTGGTTCATGGATATGACAGGAAACATAATCTCTTACCTGAGTAATCAACGGGCTTGCGTTCTGGTTTTTATATAAGTCATGTACCATATTAGCAAATTCATATTCTGCTTCCCTTGCCGCCTGCTCAATTTTAATTGGATCAGATAAATTTTCTTCCATATTTCTGATAAAGGCATCTGACATGGAAAATGCCAGTTCTGCATTTACCCCTCCCGCAATTGCACTTCGTGCCGCATTGGAAATCGTACAGATTGCAACATTTTTGTACTGGCGCACTGTATCATTTGCAAGTATGCCAGTTCCGCCACTATATACTTCATCCATACTTCTTTTTAACGCATCAATATCGCCTCTGCGGATACTGTCCATTTCCCTTAGCTCCCGTGAATATGGAATATGATGCCTTCCCTCTTCCTGAATTTCAAAAACACCTTTTGTTACCTGTTCAAGAATCCTATCACCAATATCGGTATTTTTCTCCCATAACCGTCTCGCACTCATTTCCTGCCCTGAAATCATTTTCCATAAAATAAGTACAATTGCCGTAAATTCCTCTTTTTCACAATAGGGGTATACTCTCGTTTCTTCGTCCTGAAAACCATAAATACGCACCCTTCCAAGCCCTACAAATTCTTCCTCTCCTGACTGCATCAGACAATATGCAATTCCATTTTCATCCACATGGATATATGGAAATAAGAGTTCCTCCCCGATACCTTCAAAATCCTCCTGTCTGATAATTTTTCTGTCCTCCGTCTCGTCTAACGCCTTTAAAATCTCCCCTTTTCTGTTATAAATACAAATTGGTGCATGAAGCAGTTTTAACATCTGCACCACAACAAACAAATCAAGCATATTCCCCTCCTGTTAATCCCTCTCTTACCTCTCACTTAGCAGTTCCTTAAAACGTGTTTGAAAATTGCCCCTCATTTCAAAATCCGACAAAAAGGCACCGCCCGTTGGCGATGCCTATATTTTAAGAACTATACAAAAGTTCTTTATTATCTCTATGCCAAAGCCGCCGTAATAATTGCCATAGAATATACTTCTGAAGCATTACAACCTCTGGATAAATCATTAACCGGCGCATTCAATCCTAAAAGAATCGGTCCATATGCATCAAAATTACCCATACGCTGCGCAATCTTGTAACCAATATTACCAGCACTGATATCTGGGAAAATAAAGGTATTTGCATGACCTGCTATTTCTGATTCTGGGCACTTTGTCCTTGCCACACGCGGGGAAACGGCCGCATCAAACTGAAGTTCTCCATCTATTGGCAAATCCGGATATTTCTTCTTTGCCTTTTCTGCGGCATTACGCATTTTATCTACAGCAGGGCCTGCTCCGGAACCATAAGTCGAATAACTTAAAAACGCAACCTTTGGATCTACTCCAAATATCCTTGCGCACTCTGATGCTTCTCCTGCAATTTCTACCAGTTCATCCTCTGTTGGATCAATATTAATCGCACAATCTGCCATCGCCAACACATCATTCTCACCAGTAACACCAGGACGTACCAGGATAAAGCAGGAAGATACAATATTGTTTTCCGGCTTTGTCTTAATTAACTGCAATGCCGGACGCACTGTATCAGCAGTAGAATATGTCGCACCGCCAAGCAGCGAATCAGCAATTCCCATCTTTACTAACATTGTCCCAAAATAATTTGTCTGCATCAATGTCTTTCTTGCCTGTTCTGGCGTTACCCCTTTGCTTTTACGCAGTTCACAGAATAACTCCACCATCTCATCAAGTTTTTCATACTTGGCAGGATTGATAATCTCTGCCCCACGAATATTAAAACCACAATCCTCTGCCGCTAATGCAATCTTTTCCTCATCGCCGACCAAAATCGGATGTAAAAAACTGCTTGCTAACAGACGGGAAGAAGCCTCTAAAATACGTGCATCTTCACCTTCTGTAAACACAATCTTCTTTGGATTCTTCTTCAATACCCCAATCAACTGACCAAAACCAAACAAAATATCATCTCCATTCTTCAAAATTTTCCCTTGGGAACTATGCAGAAACAGCTTTACTTTTCTGCCTGTTTTTCCAGTCGATAATTCCCTGTTTATGTGTCAACCACACTTATTTAGCTTATTGTCCACCATATTTAGCGTTCTGTCAATAGGAAAATTCGCAATTTTTTCTGAAATCAGCCGTGAATAGCAACTACATTATATCAATTCCTGAATTAATTTTTCTACCCGCTTTATTTCTTCATAAAACTCCCTCGCCGAGATAAGCTGGCACCCCTGACCACGGATAATCAACTGTTCCAGCCCATCAGAAGTCGCTACCATCACATGATAATCACGCCCAATCTGGTGCGCCAGTTTTTCAATATACTGGTCTGCCGTCTCTGCTTCTTTTGTATATACTACATGAATATTATGATAGTCTATCATTTTTCCGATACTGCCCTTTACTCTGTAAGCATCAAACACAAGAATCAATGTACATTTTACATATCCCTGATAATTGCACAAAATATCCATCAGCTTACTGCGTGCCGCATCAATATTTTCTTTCGCAAGTTCATTTAATTCTTTCCAGGCAAACACAATATTATACCCATCTACTAAAAGATAGCGCTCTTTTGATTTTTTCACTGCCAGCCCGCTCTTTCCAGCATCTACCACTTTCTTCTGTGTCTTTTTGTAGGGATTCTTTCTATCATTTTTCCGGTTCGCAGCATAGGTTCTGTTCAAAATCTGGGAAACTTCATCCTCCCCCATAAAATATTCTTCTTTTACTGGCGGTACCTGAACCTGCCACTCTTTCACTTCCTCTTTTGCTTCTTCCTGCTGTTCCATTTCTGCCGATAAAGGCAAATGCATATAATTTTCCACCTCATACCAGGGAACTGCAAAACCTGCCCCATGACTACAAAAAACGGAACCTGTTGGATTTGCAATATCTGCTTCTGGATCATACACACTTTGCGAAAGTACTTCTTCTGTATTATGACACGGAAAATATCCTTTTAAAGTGCAATTCAGACGCCCAAGCCCTTTTGTATAAGAAGTAACCTCTTGTTGGTAATTGCGCATTGTCGCAACCGGCGCAGCCCCTCGCAAAACACTAAGCTGTGCCTCCTGCTCTGGCGGTTCAAAACTTCCCTGAAGCCTTTCAATATCTGACATTGCCCTTCCTAGCATATCGTTTGGAACCTCCAGGCAATACTCATAATAAGGTTCCAAAAGAACAGATTCCGCCTTCATCAATCCCTGCCGCACAGCACGGTACGTTGCCTGCCGAAAATCCCCGCCTTCCGTATGCTTTAAGTGTGCCTTTCCTGCCACAAGCGTTATACGGATATCGGTCAATGCCGCTCCCATCAGTACACCTGGATGCTCCCTCTCTTCCAGATGACTGCAAATCAAACGCTGCCAATTCCTGTCTAACTTATCCTCACTGCAAACAGACGCAATCTGTAAACCGCTTCCCGGCTCCCCTGGCTCTAAAAGCAGATGTACTTCCGCATAATGGCGCAGAGGTTCAAAATGGCCAACCCCCTCTACAGAATTTTGAATGGTTTCTTTATAAACAGTTTTTCCTGTTCCAAAATGAACCTCTACATGAAATCGCTCCCAGATTAGGCGCTTTAAAATCTCAATCTGTACTTCGCCCATAAGCTGTGCCTGTATTTCCTGAAGTGCTTCATTCCAGACTATTTTAAGCGCTGGTTCTTCTTCTTCCAAAACCCGCAGCTTTGGCAAAAAACTGTTCTCACTACACCCCTGTGGCAATTCTAACGCATATGTCAAAACAGGCTCTAATACCGGAAGCTCGGAATCCTTCTCAGCCCCCAATCCCTGCCCGGCATATGTCTTTGTCAGTCCTGTCACCGCACAGATTGTCCCCGGAAGAGCCACATCCGTCGTTTCAAAGTTCTCCCCTGAATAAATCCGAATCTGGTTTATCTTTTCCTCCCATACCTCCTCATTTCCATGTGCTGATAACTGATTCGTGACAGATTGCTTTACCAGAAGCTTTCCCCCTGTCACCTTTAAAAAGGTCAGCCGGCTGTTCTTCTCATCTCTTGTAATTTTAAAAACCTTTGCGCCAAAATTTTCCGAATATTCTGAAGCCTTTGTATATTTTGCAAAACCCTCTAAAAACTCCTGTACTCCAGTCAGCTTTAGCGCTGAGCCAAAATAACAAGGAAACAGTTTTCTCTCTTGAATCAATTTACCAATCTGTTCTCTTTCCACTGTGCCATTTTCCAGATAATATTCCAGCAATGCTTCCTCACACACCGCCACATCTTCATAAAAAGATTCTTCCTCTTCCTGGAAAAGAACACAGTTTTCACTTAACTGCTCTTTCACTTCCTGCAGCAAAGGTTCTTTTTCCACACCCTGCTGATCCATTTTATTGATAAATAAAAAAACCGGAATCTGGTAACGCTCCAAAAGCCGCCATAGTGTAGCGGTATGCCCCTGTACACCGTCTGCTCCGCTAATTACTAAAACAGCATAATCAAGTACCTGCAGCGTCCGTTCCATCTCCGCCGAAAAATCAACATGGCCAGGCGTATCAAGCAGCGTAACCGTCTTATCGCCCAAAATAACAACCGCCTCTTTGGAAAAGATTGTGATACCTCTTTCCCGTTCCATATCATTTGTATCTAAAAACGCATCCTGATTGTCCACTCTGCCGAGTTTTCGAATCATTCCTGCGGTATATAAAATTCCTTCTGATAATGTTGTCTTACCGGCATCTACATGAGCCAGCAAAGCAGCACATATATGTTCTTCCGGTTTATTTTCAGATGTTTTTCCCATCGAAAATACCCCTTTCTATTGTCTGTAATCAGGAGCTGCGAAAATGACATTGCCAATCTGCACAGGATTTCCTCACAGTTCCTTGTATCCTGCATAAGTTAAACCAAAGCAAAATAAATGCAGAGGTATTTATATAATGCAAAATAAAACAATCTTTTCTCTTTTAACATTAACTGCCACCCCAAATGCTTATGCAGTTGTTCAGGGCGGCAGCTCTTTTCCAGATTTGACTGGACTTGTTAACTTTTATCAAACCAATTGGGGAATAGGGCTTGTCATAGAAGCAGAATTTGCCAATCTGCCAAACACCACCACAAATGCTCCCCGTTTTTTAGGTTTCCATATCCATGAAAATGGAAATTGCAACGACAATTTTGCCAATACTGGTATGCATTACAATCCTACCAGGGCAGACCATCCTTATCATCTGGGAGATTTTCCTTCTATTCTCAACAGCAACGGCTATGCTTATCTTGCCTTTTATGACGGCTATTTGACACTACCGGATATTCTGGGCCGCTCCGTTATCATACACAGCCAGCGGGATGACTTTACCACACAGCCCTCTGGCGACTCTGGCAATAAAATCGCCTGCGGCATAATCCAAAAAACAAAAGCGAACTAATTTAATACCATACGGACCGCACCATATATTCCAGCATCATTTCCTAATTCTGCCAGACGAAACTCCTTATTTTGAAGTGCAAACATAACATTTTTTTCATACTCTTTTTTTATCACATCCGTAACAGCTGGGCCGTTTTTCGATATACCACCGCCAATTACAAATGCCTCTGGATCTACTACTGCGGCAACATGTGACAGACCAAGCCCTAAATATCTTGCAAATGCCTCTACTGCCTCGGTTGCTATCTCATCTCCTGCCTCATACTCCTGGAATATTTCACGCCCGCTTACCTGTTCACATTGGCGCAGGGTAGACGGTCTGTCTGACTCCTTAAGTTTTTCTGCTGCCATACGCATCAGTCCAGCGGCAGAAGAATATGTTTCCAAGCAGCCCTTTTTGCCACAGCCACAGGTAAGGCGTGTCTCTGCCGGGTTTACTGTAATATGTCCAATCTCTCCTGCTGCACCATTGCTTCCAGTCAAAATTTTCCCATCTATAATAACGCCGCCGCCAACACCTGTCCCAAGTGTTACCATAACAATACTCTTAAAGCCGCGTCCACCGCCGCGCCACTGCTCACCTAATGCTGCCACATTCGCATCATTTCCAACTCTGACTTTTTCAACACCTGTTAACTCCCGAAGCTTGTCTGCTACCGAGAAAACTCCCCAGCCCAGATTCACGCATTTTAATACACGACCATCTTCTGTAATCGGCCCTGGTACACCTATTCCAATCCCAAGAACATCTTCCACTGCAATTCCCTTTTCTTTGTTCTTTTCATTAATTGATGCAGCAATATCTGGCAAAATCAGTTCTCCTGAATCCTCTTTCCTCGTAACAATCTCCCACTTTTCCAGCACATTTCCCTCACTGTCAAACATTCCCATCTTAACTGTGGTTCCTCCAAGATCCACACCATAAATATACTTTTCCAAAGTAATACCACCTTTCATTTTGTTTTATGCATACAGCAGATATAACCGAATACATTTGTAATTCCATTGTAATAAAATGTCAATAAAAATTCAATGATTATTCTGATTATTTTGACTTTCTTCGTTTCGTATGTTACAACTTTCTATTCATCTAACACTACATAAAAATTCGAGATAATTGTTCAACCCTACATGGAACAATTATCCCTATTTAAAAACGATTATTACACGGTTTGCAACCCTGCAAGCTGCTCCACTTCTGCGACTTCAAGACCTGAATATTTTGCTATTTTATCAATTGATAACTCTCCGTCCTGCAGCATTCTAAGGGCTGTTTTCTTTTTTGTTTCATTTATACCCTGGCTTATCCCCTGGCTTATGCCCTGATTTAAAACTCTCCTTGCACTTGTTTCAATCATTGTACCTCTCATCATACCACCTACACCTTTCTGCACATTCTCATATTTCTGTGCGATTTCATTAATGACATCACCCGATAGGTCAATAATAGTCCGTTTATCAAATGCGCCGATTACTCCCTGCCGTTCCAAGCCAGCAGGCCGCTTTCACATTCCATGTGGTATTTTTTCTGCACTTTTCTGGAAATCCTGAAATTCGTATCAGTGATACGTTCTTTGTCTGCCTCATCCTGCTGGTCTATAAAATGCTCATTAGGAAAAAACTGAATTTCTTCTTCCCCTGTATATGTTTCCCCAAAAATCTCATTGATTATCGGAATAATCAGTTTCTGGCAATCATTTAAGATTGTCCGAAATTCCCCATCATATATATTGGCCATCTACTGTCCTCTTCCTATTTATAATTTCATCTTATCATCATTTCAATGCAAATTCAAGCAGATGCCAGCACTTACTGATTGTCTTTCCCTGTTTTTAAAATCTTCATTATGACACACCAATATATAGAAGATGTCCCAACCACCGCTGCTAAAGCCAATACTAATAATTTATTTACCGTTCCTTAAATCACCTCAATTTAAGGAATAGCGGAAAGCCTTCCTAAACTTTTTAGTCCTCATAAAAAAGCAATTGATAACTATGCCTCTTGTGCAGCTTAAATTTAAACCGCACAAGAGGCATATTCAAAAGATATAGTAAACGCATAAAATACATGCGTTTACTATAATAGATGCGCACGGATACACATAGGAAGTTATGCTGCTTTGCAGCGTGTATCCGGCGCTGTAAACGAAGCAAAACGCAAGCGTTTTTTTCGTTTACTATAAAAAAACAGATAACTTTTATTTAAACTTGGACAATTTCACTTTTCTTTTATCGACCGTTATTTTTGCCTTAAACGTTTTGGAGCTTCCATTTTCCAATGTAACCTTTACGGTAATAACTGCTTTCCCTTTTTTAATTCCTTTTACAACACCTTTTGAATTAACAGTAGCCACTTTTTTCTTACTGCTGGAAAATTTTACGCTTTTTATATCACTGGCATATAGGCCTTCTGGGTAATTCAATTTTATCTTTGTTGTCTTCCCCTTTTTAAAAGTCTTTTTAGTAACACTTATAGAGAGTTCCTGCAGCAATGTGTCAAGAGAAATTTCATTTTCTACCTGATAAACATAAATCTGATAGCTTTCCAGCCCCGGGGCGCTAACCGTAATATATCCGCTTCTCTCCTTATAAGTATTATTTTCCTTGACATAAATATAAAAACCGCCTGACCCGGTTCCTTCAATCGAAGCATATTGATCTTCATAGTCCCAGGCATTCTTTATGATTTTTATCCAGCCTGCTGATGATGTTACTGTCCATTTTGTATTTTCATCTGCCGAAATATGAACCATCCCATCAACGGCGCTGGCTGGGTCGTCAAAGTAAGCCGTCTCCCTGTCAACCTGCAGATACGAAGCTGGCTTCCCTAACTGAGTTACCGTTATGGTCTTCGTTAATTTTCCCCCTTCATGTGTTATCTTAATGGTTGCCGTGCGTTCCTCCCCCATATTTTTATCAGCAAACAGATAAATATATGCATTATCCCCTAATGTTATGGATGACATCCCATCTGCAAAAGAAGCGAACTTGTCAGAGGAAATTTTTAGCCATGCCGCATCTTCTACCATTGCGGTAAACGAACCGGTATCTGATGTCTCCACATAGATAGCATTATTATAAAAAGCGCCATTGTTATCCACCAATTTACTTGTGCTGTCCACTGTAAGAACTGCCTTTGTGCCTTCCTGCACAACTTCAATTGTCTCTGTTGTCTCCCCATCTTCATGCGTTACTGTAACCTGCCCTGTCCGCTCTTCATCAGATGGGTTTTCACTTACAAAAATGTAAAATGTGCCTGTTGCCTCAAATGATACATTAGATGTCGCACTGCCACTATAACTGCTGCTCCCCATCTTTATCCACGAGTTACCATTATTGCTGACAGAAAAGCCCCCTGTTTTATTTGTATCCACTTTCACAGATGTGACACTTGTTTTCCCTTTTGCATTGGCAGTAATTTTCTTTGCGGAAACGGTCAATGCAGCCTTAGCGGCCTCCTGCTTTACCACAACGGTTTCCTTTACCTTTTTATCTCCATACTCAGCCGTAATGGTAATCTCCCCTGTCCTCGGCACTACAGAAGTATTTTCATTTACAAATACATAAAAGCTTCCCGTCCATTCCTTGCTGTCGCTGCGTAACCAAATGATATTGTCTGCTGATGCTGATGCATCCTTTTTACACACCTTCAGCCATAAATCACTTGTACTCACAGTACAGCTATAAGAGCTTGCTACTGTCAGATCTACTTTGTTACTTGCAAATACCCCCTGTGCATCTGCACTAAGCTCTGTCTGGTTAACACTTATCCCTAACTCTGGAGTCGGGGTCGGGGTTGGCGTTGGGGTCGGTGACAAAGTTGGTGTTGGTGTTGACGATTGCTCCGTAATAATTGGAGCAAAAGTAACCCCCATTGCCGGAGTCGGTGATGGGGTTGGAATTGGAGTCGGCGTCACCGCTGGATTTGTAGCAGTATCCGTTTTAACTGTAATGCCACATGTATTAGCATATGTTTCTGCAACAGAACCAGGTGTTGCATAAACCACACATAAACTAGGACAACTCCAAAAAATCCCCTCACCTATACTTGTTACACTATCTGGTATTGTTATGCTTTTTAAACTTGAACAATAAATAAATGCAAAATCCCCTATACTGGTTACACTATCTGGTATTACTATGCTTTCTAAACTTGAACACCAATAAAATGCACTATCCCCTATACTGGTTACACTATCTGGTATTACTATGCTTTCTAAACTTGAACAC
>CANSYK010000035.1 GCA_947651225.1 uncultured bacterium
TCCGGCGCTGTAAACGAAGCAAAACGCAAGCGTTTTTTTCGTTTACTATAAAATGATGAAAGACAGAAATGGAAGTGAAAGGTGATATGGAGAAGAGTCAGAAAGAATGTGCAATCCAGGGCAAAGCAGATACAGACTGCAAAGTTGAGGGGAAAAAGGAAATCAGCCAGCAGATATTGACAGGAGAGCGGGCATTATTTCAGGGAAATGGACTTACCATTACAGATTGCGTATTTATGGAGGGGGAATCGCCATTAAAGGAAAGTCAGGACATTGTATTAAATGGCAGTTTGTTTCGTTGGAAATATCCTCTCTGGTATAGTAAAAATATTGTGGCAAAGGATTGTGTATGGTTTGATATGGCACGTGCCGGGGTTTGGTATACAGATAATATTCTGGTAGAAGATTCCGTGATTGAAGCGCCAAAGAATTTTCGCCGCTGCCATAAAGTAAAACTGAAAAATGTTTCGTTCCCCAATGCAGCAGAGACATTGTGGAATTGTGAAAATATCAAAATGGAACATGTCACGGCAAAGGGAGAGTATTTTGCGATGAACAGCCAAGAGATAGAGATCGATGGGTTCACATTGACAGGTGACTATTCTTTTGACGGGGCAAAAAATGTCGTGATAAAAAATGCAAGAATGCTGTCAAAGGATTCCTTCTGGAATACAGAAAATGTTACGGTATATGATTCTTTTATCTCTGGCGAGTATCTGGGCTGGAATGCAAAGAATCTGACATTGATTAACTGCACGGTTGAGAGCCTGCAGGGAATGTGCTATATTGATAATCTGGTGATGAAAAACTGTAAGTTGATTAATACAACACTTGCTTTTGAATATTCTTCTGTAGATGCGCAGATTGATAGTAAAATTGACAGTGTGATGAATCCGGCAAGTGGAACAATCTGTGCAGAGTATATTGACAATCTGATTATGGAACCGGATAAAATTGATCCTCAGAAAACCAAAATTATATGTAAAGGCAAGATGGATAAGCGGAACAATTAGCAGAAGGGAGAAAGTTATGAACTATGATTTTGACACGAAAATAGACAGAAGAAATAGTAATTCTTTAAAATGGGATGTTTTGGAGAATGAATTGCCCATGTGGGTAGCAGATATGGATTTTTTGGCAGCGCCGGAAATCAGGGAGGCAATTTCTGCCAGGGCAGAGCATGGAGTGTTTGGTTACAACATACTGCCAGATGCGTGGTATGAGGCATATCAGCACTGGTGGCAGAAATATCATGGATTTCGGATAGAAAAGAACTGGCTGATCTTTTGTACTGGAGTAATTCCGGCTATTTCCAGTGCGGTTAGAAAACTGACGACGCCGGGGGAAAAGGTTCTGATACAGACTCCGGTATATAATATTTTCTTTAATTCTGTTATAAATAATGGAAGAAGGGTATTAGAAAGTCCGCTTTGTTATGATAATGGGGAATATTTTATAGATTTTGGCCAGTTGGAAAAGGATTTTGCAGATCCGCAGACAACGATGATGATTTTATGTAATCCTCATAATCCGGTAGGAAAGATATGGGACAAAGAAACACTGGCAAAAATTGGCGAGCTTTGTGCAAGGCATCATGTGACTGTGCTTTCTGACGAGATACATTGTGACCTGACAGCACCAGGGCTGGAATATACACCGTTTGCATCCGTGTCAGAAACATGCAGAAAAATCAGCGTAACGACTATTGCGCCAACAAAGACCTTTAATCTGGCAGGCTTGCAGACAGCGGCGGTCGTGGTTCCAGATGAAGTGCTGCGCCATAAGATGTGGAGAGCGCTTAATACAGATGAAGTGGCAGAGCCAAATGCGTTTGCAGTGGATGCCGCAGTAGCGGCATTTACAAAAGGGAGGCCATGGTTAGATGCATTGCGGGAATATTTGCAGGAAAATAAAGAATTTGTCAGACAATATATAGAAAAAGAATTG
Source organism: uncultured bacterium (assembly GCA_947651225.1). Classification (GTDB taxonomy): domain Bacteria; phylum Bacillota; class Clostridia; order Lachnospirales; family Lachnospiraceae; genus Butyribacter. The sequence continues at coordinate 1,948 of CANSYK010000035.1, forward strand.
CCGCAGCTTTCTGTTGTGTCATTGGATGTAACGTATTTGCTGTGGATTGACTGTAGTAAGATTGCAGGGAGTGCTTCTAAGTTTGTGCATTTTCTCAGAAAAAAGACGGGGCTGTACCTTTCTGAAGGGAAGATATATGGTGGCAACGGAGAGCAGTTTGTGCGTATGAATATTGCCTGCCCAAGGGAACTTGTAAAAGATGGTACAGAGCGGTTAAAACAGGGGGTACACCAGTATCAGCAGGCAGTGCAGGATGGAAAGTAGGGAACGGTTTTTTGGGGCGTTTTCAGGAATTAGTTTGCGACAGTTCCTTAGAAGGAGATTGTGAAATGACAGGAAAAGAAAAAGCAGTTAGTTTATTTAAAGAAGGGTACAATTGCTCGCAGTCTGTATTTGTGGCATATGCAGATAAATATGGGATTGATAAAGAGATGGCACTTAGGCTGTCTGCTTCTTTTGGAGGCGGCATGGGACGTATGCGTGAGGTATGTGGCGCAGTGTCGGGAATGCTTATGGTGGCAGGCCTGGAAACAGGGGCAACCGAAGGAAAGGACATAAAAGGCAAGAAGGCAAATTATGATATGGTTCAGAAAATGGCAGGGATATACAGGGAAGCGAATGGTTCTATTGTCTGCAAAGAGCTTTTAGGACTTGTGCCAATGGCGTCAGGCCAGGAACATAAAACGTTAGAAGCTGTGCAGGTAAATCCTCCGGTTACGTTTCAGGATACACAGCCGGAGGCACGTACAGAAGAATATTATAAAAAACGTCCCTGCATCCGGTTGATTCAGATGGCGTGTGATATCATTGAAAAGGAACTGTATGGAAACGAGGAAGAAGTCTCTTTGGAATAGGGAAATTGTATTGTTATAGCGATGCGCTTTCCTATTCCTGGATGATGGGACGGCTGTGGTACTCGTTGGGGCGGACGCAGCCTGTTACGCTTCTTTGTACCTGGCGGTAGAGGTTTGCGGCCTGGATGTCCTGTTGATATTTTTGCTTGGCAAATAAAATGTTTTTTGGTGATATGCTTTCTGTTTCTGAGTAAAATGTTTCTATGTTTTTGAAACCATCAGCAGGTTTTGTGATAACAGGAAGTTTTGTCTGGGTGCGGAGCAGGAAGCTTTTTTCCTTGGCAAATCCAAGAAGCCTGACATATGGGACAAAGGGCATAGAGGTTTGGCTGTAATCTGCGGGATTGGGTGTGTAAATACTAAGCAGGCAATGAAGCAATACACGGCTGATACGGCTGTAGGTGTATTGCTTTGTTTTTATTTGCATGGCAAATTCGGAATAGGAAGTGTAGGAGGAAAGTTTGTTTTGGATTCGGTAAAAAATTTCCTCGGTCATATCCAGAATTGTTTTATCTTTTTCTGTCAGGCTGCTTAGCCGGTAATATAACAGGTCAGAAAAATGATTTTCTGTGACAGGATAATGATTGGTTTTCTGTGACAGAAGGTTGTACACCTTTTGGGGAATTGCCTGGGCTGCCTGTGCAGGAAATTCTGTAGGATTTGTCAGGCTTTTTTGGCGTATGGCAGAGGCAGAGGAAAAGGTGCCAGTCAGTTTTTTTGTATGGTAACCGCTGTCATTTCGCTGGATGGGAACAGGAATCAGCGGGCTGTGCAAAAGGGTGATTGCTTTTAAATATTCTAAAGCCAGAATATTGTTTGGTAAAGATAAAAGGGAAACGCAGGCTTTGCTTTCCTTTGGGAAAGCATTACAAAGGGCTTTTTCCCTTGCTGCCGGGTAAGAAAGCCCTTTAGCAGTGTAATCAGCAATAGAGCGTTCAAAATCAGGAGCTGGGTCAGCCAGAAAGCCAGATATTTTTTGGAGGAAAGCAATATCACTGCATTCACAGCCAAAACAAATTCCGTCCACAAAGCCAAGTGAGGTCAGAAGGGAAACACCTGCGAAAGCAAAGGTTTCTGCACTTGCGGCTGAAGCAGATACTGGAAGCTCAAAAACACAAGAAACACCACAGGAAAGCGCCATTTTCGTGCGAAGATATTTATCTGTCCAGGCAGGAGTGCCACGCTGTACAAAATCACCACTCATAGCGACAACAATATTTTGGGCGTGGGTGATTCTTTTGATTTCTTCAATTTGATAAAGGTGTCCATTGTGGAATGGGTTGTATTCTGCGATGATTCCGATAGTATTCATAGGTTTCCCTCATTTTTTATATGCACTGTTACGATTCACGGCTGGTTTTTCGCATGATGTTTAGAACAGCCGTGAATCATAAGATTACAACGATTGTCTTCCTTTTTATAAAATATTGTACTAGACAAAGAAAAATGAATCAAGTATACTTTAAAAGGTATTTGCCTTATAGAGTTGCTATTCATGGCTAATTTCAGAAAAGAGTCAAATTCGTTGTGTTTGCACATAAGAGAGGATTATTTTCTGAAATTAGCACGCATGATATTTAGAATGGTCATGAATAGCGACATTATAGATTAAATGGCCTGTCAAGGCAGAAAAGAGGTTGAAGAATGAGAATTTTAGTAGTAAATTGCGGCAGTTCAACATTGAAATTTCAGCTCATTGATTCTGAGACAGAGGAAGTGATTGCATCTGGTCTTTGTGAACGTATTGGTTTAGATGGAAGTATTACTTACAAGGCGCATGGGGAAAAGCATGAAGAGAAAACGGATTTATCGGATCATGGAGTTGCAATTAAACGGGTACTGGATTTGATTTTAGATGAAAAGATTGGCGTATTAAAATCTTTGTCTGAGATTAATGCGGTAGGGCATCGTGTTGTGCATGGCGGCGAGAAATTTTCATCTTCTGTTGTCATTACAGAAGAAATTATGAAAGAAATTGAGTCCTGCAGTGATTTGGCGCCGTTACATAATCCGGCAAATCTGCTTGGGGTTCGTGCCTGCCAGAAGGTTATGCCTGGTGTACCAAATGTTGCAGTCTTTGATACGGCATTTCATCAGACAATGCCAAAAAAAGCTTATTTATATGGGCTTCCAAAGGAATATTATGAAAAATACGGGGTACGCCGTTATGGATTTCATGGGACAAGCCATAGCTTTGTTTCCGATCGTTTAGTAAAGGTGGCAGGTCTTGAGAAAGAAAATTCTAAAGTGATTATCTGCCATATCGGAAGTGGTGCAAGTATTTCTGCTGTAAAAGATGGAAAGAGTGTCGATACCAGTATGGGAATGACACCATTAGAGGGGCTTGTGATGGGGACTCGTTCCGGCGATATTGATCCGGCGATTTTGGAATATATCTGTGCAAAAGAAAATATTTCGGTCAATGAATTGACGTCCGTATTAAATAAAAAGTCAGGTGCGTTAGGCCTTTCTGGAGTTTCCAGTGACTATCGTGATTTGCTGGCAGCAATGGAAAGTGGCAATAAAGATGCTGAAAATGCAATTGAGGTTGTTATATACCGGATTGCAAAATATATTGGTGCATATTTTGTAGCGTTAGGCGGGGTAGATGCGATTGCGTTCACAGCAGGAGTTGGGGAAAACAGCATGAAGATGAGAGAGAGAATCTTAAACAGCCTTGGCGCATTGGGTGTTGTGATGGACCCAGAGGCAAATGCTGTAGCAGGAGAAGAGATTCTTCTGACAAAACCAGAAAGTAAAGTACCAGTATGGGCAATTCCGACAAATGAAGAGCTTGCGATTGCACGGGAAACAGCAAGATTAGTGTAGAAAATAGTTGACAAACGAAAGAGGAATTGCTATACTTGAAAAAGTGTTGTAAAATGAATTAGGAAATTAGGAGGTGGAATAGAATGTCTATTTGTCCAAAAAATAAATCTTCAAAAGCAAGAAGGGATAAAAGAAGAGCAAATTGGAAAATGTCTGCACCAAATCTGGTTAAATGCAGTAAGTGCGGCGCATTAATGATGTCTCACAGAGTTTGTAAGTCATGTGGTTCATACAATAAAAAAGAGATTCTTGTAGATGCGGAATAAGCGAAGCTTCACAGTGGAAACATATTGATGTAAAAGTGATACGCAAAGCCAATATATCTAAGAAAGTAGGTATATTGGCTTTTTTGTGTGCAAAAGATTTTATGGAGGCGATATTAACTTTCGTAACGACAACTGGTATATTAATTTGAATGATTGGAGTCTATATAGAACCAATATAGAAAGGAGAGGGTACATATGAGAGAAAGAAGAACTGGCATATTTCAGAAGAAGGGGTTAGAAAATCGATGGGGCTTTTTGGCAGAGTTTTTTGCGCTGGCGGTTCCGATTATGCTGCAGCAGTTATCGGGGAATATTTTAAATATATGCGATACTATTATGATTGGCAGGGTGTCGAATAAAGCAATCAGCGGAGTAACGGTGTCAAATAAGACTTATTTTATCTATTCGCTTTTAGTATTTGGCATAACAAGTGGTGTGAGCATGTTTATAAAAGAAATGAGGTAAACTTGTAAAAAACGCAAAAATTAAAAATATAATATATTAAAATTTAAGGAGTTAATGTAGCATGGCATTAAGGAACTTTGATGTGGAAAAATATTTAAAAGAAGGAGAGCAGGCATACAGCAAGAGAGGGAAATAGAGGCGCTTGTAGATAAGCTTGCAAAGACAGATTATGAAAATGTGGTTCTTTTGGGAATTGGCGGAACCTGGGCAGAGTGGTATCCGGTAGTAGAGGTTGCAAAGTATTATAGTGATTTGCCAATTTATCTGGAAAACGCAGGGGAGTTTCTTGTGAAAAAGAATAAGAGATATCTATCGAAAAAGTCTTTAGTATTTACTTCTTCTGCTTCTGGTGATACAGCAGAAATCGTAAAGGCAGTAAAATTGTGTAAGGATATGGATATTCCGGTGTATGGTTTTACAAAAGATGATACAACGCCGCTTGCTAAGCTTTTGACAGAGCCTGTCTATAATCCATGTGGTGACTGCGAAGATTCTTATTTATTATATTATTTTGTGGTACTCAGGCTTCTCTTTAACAGAGGAGAATTTCCAAGATATGAGGCATGGGCAGACCAGATGAAGGGCATACATAATAATCTGTTAAGAATCAGGGAAGAATTTGAGCCAAGAGTAGCAGAGATTGCAAAAACATACAGCCATGAACCATATACAATGTTTACAGGTTCTGGTGTCCTCTGGGGAGAAACCTATCTGTTTACCATGTGCATTTTGGAAGAGATGCAGTGGGTAAGGACAAAAGCAGTATCTTCCGCAGATTTCTTCCATGGGCCATTGGAGTTAGTGGATGACAGAGTACCAGTTTTTGTCATTAAAGGAGAAGATGAATACAGGGAAATGGATGAGAGAGTGGAGCGGTTTGTGAAACAGCATACAAAGAAAGCAGAGGTATTTGATACAAAGGATTATATTCTGGAAGGAGTTGATGATGAATTCCGGGTAATCTGTACACCAATGATTATTACAGCAATTCTTACAGAACGGCTTGCGGCACACTATGAGTTAAATACAGGACACAGTTTGGAATTCAGACGTTATTATCGTCAATTTGCGTATTGATATGATAAAGGCAGTAATTTTTGATATGGATGGGGTAATCATTGACAGCGAGCCGGTATATGAAAAGTGGCTGAATATGTTTTTAGACAGTCAAGGTGTTGTGGTGCCCGCTTCAGATTAAGGCAGTCGCATTATAAAACAGCAGTAGCTTCCTCTTCTCCAATGAAAAATATTGAAGAGGCCATGGCAGAAACAGGATTGGGCGGTTACTTTGATGTCAGGGTAAGCGGAGAGGATTTCGCAAATAGTAAGCCAAATCCTGAAATATACCATTTTACAAGGAAGAAACTGGGACTAAGGGCAGAGGAATGCATTGCTATAGAAGATTCTTCTTATGGAATACAGGCGGCTGTTAATGCCCATTTAAAGGTGATTGCAAAAAAGGATGACAGGTTCGGGTTTGACCAGTCCCTGGCCAATTATCAGGTAGATACTTTGAAGCAGGTAATAGAACTTTTAAAAAATATGGAGTGATAGAAATTGCGTCGTAAATTGCCAACAAGAATTGCAGGCAATTTACGACGCATATTGTTTGTCAAGAACGCTGTTTTTGCATTTTTCTTAGGTGTAGCTGGCAGGACGTTTTCAAACCTGGAAAGACTTTGCCCCTTTTTTATTCTGCTTCTGCGATAAACCGGAATTCTGCAAATTCAGGATTGAGGTAGCTTTTGGTATATTCCACAAGATTATAATCCTTATCAGATGCCTGATATTCTATTTTAAAAACAGCGCTGCCTTTTTTGACGTTTAGCAGATCGGCAATCTTTTCATTGGCGGAACAGATAATAAGATTCTGAATAAAATGAACTGGAAGATGGTTATTTGCTTCCATATAGTCATATAAAGAAACCTTGGAAAAATCAAAGCTTTCTATATCATTGAAATATTTTTTTGGAACATAGGTATATTCAATGGCGAAGGGTCTGCCATCGCCAAAGTGAACCCTGTGCAGTCCCCAAATGGCTTCTGCCTCTTTTTGTCGCAGTTTATAATTAATATATTTGCTGCCTGTGATATCACCCATGCCAAGTACCCTGTTAGAGATTTGAATACCTTTTTCCCGAAAGATTGCACTGATACCACTGTTCCCAACTTCATTCTGATAATCGATATCAATTTTTTTCAATATAATGTCCTGTAATTGGATATATAGTGGCATTCTATAGTCCATGATTTAATACCTCATTTATCTTTCTTTCGATTGTTTGGTCGCTTTGTTGGAACTGTACCCATTCATTATTCATTACTGTGTGCAGATATTGCAAGACATTTCCATCTTTGTCATATGTAATTCCGCTTTTTTTGACCAATGCCGTCATTTGATCCACTTTAAGTGCTTTTATTTCAATGACACCTTCTTCTTCTAAGATTTGATAGGCGGCCCGGATTGTGGCACGTTGTACGCTGAATGTTTCGGCAAAACTTCGTTCAGATGGCAGTTTGTCTCCTTCCTGTAAATTATTTTTTATGAAATAATATCGTATTTCATTGGCTATAAATTCATCTTTGTTTAATAGCTTCATAAATGATAATCCCCCCTTTTTCGCTTTGGTGCGGCATTTAGGATCTGTAAATCGTTGAATAATTACGCCGATGTTTTTAAGGTATTGATTGTCGGGGCAAAATATAACCCACTTACTATATATTGGTATACCAGTTTTTAACGATATGTCCAATCCTTTTCATGGGTTACGGTTTATGGTGAATTATTTTAGATATAAAGGGAAATAATACTTGACAGAGTTTACAGAAAGATATAACATAGTTTTTGAAACTATATCATATAATGATAATAACCGCAAGGTTGGCAGGAAGTGAAAAAGCCTGCTGCCTGCCAGATTGTTTGATGCATGAGGGGGATGGGCAAATCATAGTAGACAGATGGCTGGCAAAACAGAAAAGGGGGATTATGATGCAGTTAAAACCGTTACAGATTGGAGATTTAACAATAGAATATCCGATTATCCAAGGGGGAATGGGAGTTGGAATCAGCCGCAGCAGTTTGGCTGGTGCTGTTTCTGCCAATGGCGGGCTTGGAATTATTTCGACCGCACAGATTGGTTATGATGAGGAAGATTTTGACCAGAATCAGGAGCAGGCAAATCTTCATGCGATTGATAAACATATTAAAAAAGCGAAAGAAATTGCAAAGGGAAAGCCGGTTGGAGTAAATATTATGGTTGCCACAAAGGATTATCCGGCATATGTGAAGGCTTCTGCGGAGGCTGGGGCAGATGTTATTATTTCGGGGGCAGGGCTTCCGGTTCACTTACCGGAATATGTTGAAGGCTTTTCCTGCAAGATTGCCCCGATTGTTTCCTCTGAAAAGGCAGCTATCTTAATGCTTCGCAACTGGGAGAAAAAATATCATCGTACCGCTGATTTTATTGTAGTGGAAGGACCACAGGCAGGTGGTCATCTGGGCTTTAAGGAAGAGCAATTAAGTCACATTACAGCAAAGGAATATGAAGAGGAAATTCAGAAAATTATTGCAGTGGCGCAGGAATATGGCGGGAAGTTTGGGCAGAAAATTCCTGTAATTGTAGCTGGAGGAATCTTTGACCATGAAGATATCTGTCACGCACTTTCTCTTGGGGCAGATGGGGTACAAATTGCTTCCCGCTTTGTAGCAACAACGGAATGTGATGCGGACGAACGGTATAAGCAGGCATATATTGAGGCAAAAAAAGAAGATATAGAAATTGTGATGAGCCCTGTTGGAATGCCAGGGAGGGCATTAAAAAATGCATTTGTACAGAAAATTGAGAAAAAACCGCTTCCGGTAAGCCGTTGTTTTAATTGTCTGGAAAAGTGTAATCCGGCGAAGGTTCCATATTGTATTACGAAAGCGCTGATTAATGCGGTGCGTGGTGATATTGAGAATGGATTGATTTTTGTTGGGGCAAATGTTGGGAGAATTAAGAAAATGACAAATGTACATGATTTGATGATGGAACTGGCAGGAGAGAGGCAGATAGCTGTGCATACTCTTTAAATTTTTCGTTAATTAAAAAAAGAACGTTTGTTTTTTGTTTGCTGCAGTTCCTTAGAGCGTGTTTTTTCATGTGGTTGAGGGACTGCAGCTTTTTTGTTGGGAGATTACGGCAGATGTTGTGTAAGGAGCTGGTTTTTTATAAAACGTGAAAATCCTTTTTGCCCTTTTGTATTTAGGTGGGTGCCATCTTGATAGAACCAGTCAGGATGCTTTTTTGCTTCTTTTGCCCAGGAAATAACATGTACATTTGAATGTTTTTCTGCCAGTTTTTGAATAGAAGTATTTACTTCCTTTTGCCATTCCATGTTTTTTCCGTAGGCATTCACCCAGTAAATACTTCTTTTTTTGCCAATACAGCTAATAAGTTTTTCTCCGGTAGCCGGGTTGAATGTTCCGTTTGTTCCTAAAGAAATGATAACAATATCGCCCAGTTTTCCTTTTTTCTTCATCTTTTTTGCTACATCGATGCCCTGATAGACCTGTCTGGAAATTTTAGCATCGATGATAGCATTTTTTTGGATTTTCTGAAAGGAAGGCGCAGCTCCAAGAAAAATGGAATCTCCTATGACAGATATTGTTTTTTGTGTGCTTTCTGAATTCTTTTTTTGTTTGGCATCAGTAGGGGGTTCTGTTATTGGCTTTGTTTTTGCCTGTGCAACAGCATTTGTCTGCTGCAGGATTTGCTGGTTTTGCATCAATTCCTGTTCCAGTGTTTGTTTGTCTGATTTTGGGGCGGTAAAAATCCCATAGTTGGCAATTATGGTACAAATTAAAATCAATATACCTCTTATATATTTTTTCCCGATTTTTATTGTTTTCATAATAACTCACATTCCTTTCGTTTTGAAGTTGCTTCGTTTACTATATTTACAGGTCCTTATATAGTCTGTGCCAGTATAATTAGCGGATAATGCCAGAGATAGATATAGTAACTTTTCTGGCCAATCCGGGATAAGAGAGAAGCACCAGGCAATTTTTCCAATATTTTTTTGTGGCTTTCAAAAAGACAAACCATTCCCGCAAAAAACAGGCTGATTACAAACATTCCACCTTGATAGATTCGTCGGTTTTTTCCATTTACTATGAAAAATAAGAAACAGGTTGCCAGGATAGAGAGAACAGCTAAGCTGGTTTCTTTTTGTTTACCCAGAAAAAAAGTGGTTCCCTGTTTTTTCAGAGCACCTGCCGATATGCCGATTAACAGGGGAAATGCCATAGTATCCGTTCCATAATAAACTCTGGAAGGGTCGCTTCCTGGTGTGTAAAGGAAAAACATCCAGCCTGCCGAAAGGAATGCCAAAACTGGAAAAAAGAAAGACATTGCTTTTGTTCCCGCTATCTGACAGCCTTTTTGATAAAGGAAAAACAGCACAGGCCATATGAGATAGAACTGAAGCTCTACTGCCAGAAACCAAAGATGGGTAAATAAAGATGCATCCCCCATTTTAGAAAAATAGGAAGCATTTTGTCCAATCTGCCACCAGTTGTTATATCCGAAAAAAATGCTAGCGATTTCTCCCTGAATTCCAATTAGGCGGCTTCTGCAAAATAAAGTCAGGTAACAGCATACCACCATAACCATAGTAAACAGGGCGGGAAATATTTTCAGGATACGTTTTTTATAATATTTTCCTATCGAAAATTTTCCTTTTTGAAAACGGATATCACTGGTCACAAACATAAGGTAGCCAGACAATACAAAAAATAATGGTACACCTAAAAAACCTCCCTCAAATACAGAGGGGAAAAGATGGTATAAAACGATTCCAATAATAGCAATTCCACGCAATAGATCCAGCCCTTTTGCAAAATTTCTTTTTTTGTTAGTTCTCACAGCAGACATCTCCTTTACAGTTGATTTACTTTGTAAACCATTTCTTGTATTATAAAACAATTGGTTTACTGTGTCAACCTGAAAATGTATACGATTCACGGCTATTTTAAACATCATATACGCTGATTAATATATTTTTTGTGCGAAATGGCTTCTTGCTATTACAGGAAAAATCACTTATACTGTAGTGCAGATAAAGTAGTGGGAAGATGGGTGATAAAGATGCTGACCATTGCGGTATGCGATGATGAAATAACAGAATGTTACAATCTTTCTCTGAAAATCAGGGGAATCTTAAAGGAAATGAAGGTGTCTTGCGTTGTCCGGCAGTTTAACAGTGCGGTTAAGTTGTTAGAAGCAACCGAAGACTTTGATATTATTTTTCTGGATATTTTAATGAAGGGGACAGATGGTTTGAAAGCGGCAAAGCTCTTTCGCAAAAAAGCGTTTGACAAGCTTCTTATTTTTGTATCTTCAAGCAGGGACTATGTATTTGAGGCATATGATGTGGAAGCGTTTCACTATCTGGTAAAGCCGGTGGAAGAAAAAAAGCTGCAAAATATTTTAGAAAGAGCAGTTCTTAAAACAGAAAAACAGTTCCGTGATTTTATAATGATAAGCAGGGAGCGGCAGCAAAAGAAGCTGTTTTTAAATGACATTTACTATTTTGAAATAATAGGAAGAGTTATTTATGTGCATAAAGCAAAAGAAGTTTTGGATTTTTATGAACAGATTGGCGTTTTAGAAAAGAATTTGTCAGGAAAGGGTTTTTGCCGCTGCCATAAGAGTTATCTGGTAAATTTGAAATATGTGGACGGATACACCAGGCAGGAGATTTTGCTGGAGAATGGAGAAAAGATTGCAGTTTCAAAAAGAAGGTATGATGAGTTTTGTAGAGAACTGATGGATTACATGAAAAGAAATGGAGGAATGGGATGAAACTGTTTCCGACAATTTGTTATGAATTTGCAGTTATGTTATGTTATCTGGGGAATATTCTGGCAATCCGCAGATTTTGTAAAGAATATATGAAAATTTCTTCTATAAAAGAAAAATGGTTTCTTTTTCTCTTTTTTTCTGGAAGCATGGCAATTCAAATCATCTATGTGATTTATCCTGTTAATTATTTGATTTACAGTGTGGTATCTCATATGCTTTTTGCCGTGTTGCTTTTTGTTCTTTTTCAGGCAGAATTAGAAAAGAAAATAGTGATTTTTTCGATGCTGCTTGCCATGAGGACATTAGTGGGTGATTTTTGTAGTTCTCTTTTGACTAGTATCCTATTGTTTTGCCATTACGTTGTCAAAGGAGAGGTAAGGCCAGTCATTCAGCTATGGTGGGAGGAATGTATTATTTTTGGACTGTCCTATGCAGCAGGAATATTGGTTATTTATTGGTGGGCGTCCCACAAAATGTCTTTTTTGGATAATTCTTCTGGCAGAGGTTTTGCTGCCCTTTCGATTCCCTTCCTTCTTTTTATAGTGGTAGATGACATTAACGGGTTGGCGGCTACCAGAGGAATCTTTTTTCGAAGTGGTGGAGATTGGGGAATATATTATGACCAGCTTTTCAGCCATGCGGCTGTTTGTGTTTTTGCGGCTATTTCCATGCTGGCGGCAGGCTTTTACATAGCCGGGATGGAAGCGGTTTATCAGGAACAGAAAAAGAAGGAGAGATACCAGGCAGGTGTTATGGCGTATCAGGCGATGGAGGAGCAGTATCACCAGATGGAGCGGCTGCGCCATGATCTGAAAAACCATCTGACAGGGATGCAGGGAATGTTAAAAAATAAGGAATGGGAGAAGTTAGGAAAGTATCTTGAACGGATGTTAGAGACAGGAGCAATTGTAGCTGGTGAAGAGGCTACGGGAAATAAAGCTTTGGATGCTTTATTTTTTTACAAGCGGAAACTTGCAGAGGAAAGGAATATCCAATGGGAAAGTGATATACAGCTTCCTGGTTCAAACTGTGTGGATTCCTTTGATTTATGCGTGTTGTTTGGGAATATACTGGACAATGCAATAGAAGCGTGTGAACGAATGCGAAGTAATAACATGTGTTTTATCAAGATAAATGCGAAGATTGTAAAAAAATGCTTTCTGGTAGAAGTAAAAAACAGTACTGATTTGAAAAAAGTGGAGGAAGTCAGACATACTCATAAGGAAAATCCCGAATGGCATGGCATAGGTATACAGAATGTAGAAGATATGGTGCGCCGCTATCAGGGAGTGTTAGAGATGGAACTCAAGGAAGGGGTATTTTCTGTTTCTGTTCTTTTGCCGCTTGTTACATGAATCAGTCCTTTTATAGCAGGAAACTTATCAATCGCTGTGTCTTAGACGATATACAGGGAAAGAACCATGATAAATATTATGATCATATAATAACAAATAATATTTTTCGCTGTTCTAAAAAATACCATAAACGATATTTTATATTTCAAAAAGGAGGTTTGGTTATATGAATGCAGGCGTAATGGAAGGGCTAATAGGCGCTAACTCGAATATGAAAATGGTGGAGGTTCCCATGCGGGCTTATCACGAGGGAGAAAGAACCGGGAATACTGCTTTAATGGAACAGGCTATGGTATATGTAACAGATTTTAAAGAACGTGCTGATACATATAAAGACAAAGCAGAAGAAGAGTTGAAACTGGAAATGGATGAGAAACGCAAGATAGAAAAGCTGGAGCAGGAGGAGGCTATAGAAAAAGCGCAAGAAGAAGGAAAGGTAAATCAGCAGCTTGTAGCAGGGGAACCGACAGACAGCGTTGAAATTAGCGAAGAAGGAAGGATTTTGCTGGAGCAGTCTAAGCGTGATATGGCGGCACCAACAGAAATGGTGGAAGTGACAGCAAAAGAAGAGTAGAAGAATTAATTTGTGCAGCATTTTTTCTTTGAACAGAAGAAGTTCTGCATCAGAAGAAAAATCGCCTCCATCAAAATTTATTTTAATCTGGATATTGTTTTTTAATCCTATAGAGTGTAAACTATTCATTAAGAAACCTTCTTTCTTTGGTATATTTTTGACTTAATACCTAGAGGAATTTAGGTTATGAATATGCACAGGGAGGAGGTCGATAAAATGGATGCTGCAGTAAAATTAGAATCCTGTACAATTGAAGATATTTATGCACTTGCTGATGGTGAACGTGCAGAACTGATTGATGGAAAAATTTATTATATGGCTCCTCCGAGCAGAATGCATCAAAAAATTTCTGGTGATTTATTTACAGAAATTCACAATTATATTAAAAGTAATAATGGTGGATGCGAAGTTTATGCTGCTCCATTTGCTGTATTTTTGAATAGTGATAACCTAAATTATGTGGAACCTGATATATCGGTAATATGTGATTTATCTAAATTAAATGAGAAGGGCTGTTTGGGTGCGCCAGACTGGATTATAGAAATTGTTTCACCAGGTAATAAGCCTATGAATTATTTCACAAAGCTATTTAAGTATCGTTCTGCAGGTGTCAGGGAGTATTGGATTGTTGATGCAGCCAAAAAACAGATTTTAGTATATCAATTTGAAAAGGAAACAATGGAACAATATTCTTTTGGCGAGGATATATCAGTTGGAATATATGATGATTTTTCTATAAGAGTGCAGTGAGGTGGATTTACTGCTGCCTCTGATGCATTATAAAACGCAATTTTGCTATATTCCACTATATATCCCTTAGAAATGTCAAAACTGCTTTAAACAAATCACCATCAGTAACTATTTTTAAGATAGATTTCCAATGCCGATACAATATCTCTTTCATCGTCACATACAAGAATATGGTACATAATTTCCTCCATAATGCGTTTTGTGGCTTAAATCCTAATGAAATTTCCTTAACGTGTAAACAGTAACGAATATTTATCCCTGAAAACAGGAATACTATGCTTGAAAAATAAGTGCTATACGGAGATGCTGTAATTTTTTTATAAGAAGTTATAGCATACCGTTTCGGCAGAAAAGAGGAAAAATAATGAGCATGTATCAGATCAAGGAAGTAAAGGGAAGACAGATTATTGATTCCAGGGGAAATCCAACTGTAGAGGCAGAGGTAACATTGCAATGTGGAATCAAAGGCAGGGGAGCATGCCCAAGTGGGGCGTCCACTGGAATTTATGAAGCACATGAACTTCGTGACGATGGAAAGGAGTATCAGGGAAAGGGTGTAAAGAAAGCAGTTGGCAATATTAACAGCACAATCCGCAAAACGATTATGGGGCTGGATGCACGTGACTGTTATGCGATTGACCGTGAAATGAGGGAAGAGGATGGAACGCCGGATAAAAGTAATCTTGGTGCCAATGCGATTCTTGCGGTTTCGATTGCGGCAGCAAGGGCGGCGGCAAATGGCCAGAATATGCCGTTATACCGTTTTCTTGGGGGAATCAGCGGAAATGTTCTTCCAGTGCCAATGATGAATATTTTAAATGGCGGCGCCCATGCAACCAATACGGTCGATACACAAGAGTTTATGATTATGCCGGTTGGTGCCTGCTGTTTTGCCGAAGGGCTTCGCCAGTGCTGTGAAGTGTACCATACATTACAAAAACTGTTAAAGGAGAAAAAGCTGACTACTTCAGTGGGGGATGAAGGCGGTTTTGCCCCGAATCTTGCCAGTGATGCAGAAACAATCGAACTAATTTTAGATGCAGTGAAAAAGGCAGGCTATGAACCGGAGAAAGACTTTGTTCTGGCTTTGGATGCGGCCGCCAGTGAATGGAAGGGAAAGAAAACAGGAGAGTATCATTTGCCAAAAAGTGACAGGACAATGAGTACGAAGGAGTTGATTACTCACTGGAAGGAGCTTTGTGAAAAATATCCAATTGCTTCTATTGAAGATCCGTTAGATGAAGAGGACTGGGATGGATGGGAACAGATTACAAAGGAACTTGGAAAGAAAGTACAGTTAGTGGGAGATGATTTGTTTGTGACAAATACAAAACGTTTGCAAAAAGGAATTGATGCAGGTTGCGGTAATTCCATTCTGATTAAATTAAACCAGATTGGTACGCTTACAGAAACCATTGAGGCAATTAAACTTGCAAAGAAAAATGGATATACGTCTATTATTTCCCATCGCTCTGGGGAAACAGAGGATACGACAATTGCGGACCTGGCAGTGGCATTAAATGCCGGACAGATTAAAACCGGCGCACCAAGCCGCAGCGAGAGAGTGGCAAAATATAACCGTCTTGTCAGAATCCAGGAAGAGCTTGGCGGCTTCGGTGGATATGGCGGACATACGGTATTTGCAGGAAGGCAAAAAAGAAATTAATTGACAGATGATTACAGGCAGCGTAATATAGATTTTGAACAGGTTTTCTATTTTTGATTATTTTGTATGGGGGAATGCACTGGCATTCCTCTTTTTGTGAGATTTGTCTGGAAGGAGAAATTAAAGTGGAACATTTTATAACGGAGATTAAAATTAATGAATTGCGGCATTTGTCTAATTTGACGATTTCATTAAATTCAGAAAACAGACAGAATTTGCTTATTACAGGTAAAAATGGTTCTGGAAAAACTTTTTTGCTTCTGGCTCTTCAAAAATATCTGCAATCAGTAAATGATGGACAGTTTATGACATTGATTCACTATGAGATTCCAAATCTTTTGAAAGCAAAGAGCATATTAGACGGAAATTTGGCAGGGGAAGAAAGGTTTGAGGCTGAACAAAATTATCTGGAAAGACTTGTGCAGGTACAAAGATATCAGGATGGTGTGGATATTGTATTTAATTATTCTGAGGATTTGGAGAGTTTGTATATGCAGGGAGGATTTATAACGGCGTTTTTTCCGGCAGACAGAAAGACACATATTGCACGTGCTGATGGAGCAGAGAATATTAAGTTGGAGTATCACTATGACATCAATGCTAATCCAGGAAGACTGCTGCATAAATATATGGTGCATTTGAAGACGCAGCAGTCTTATGCGAGAAATGAAGGCGATATGGAAAATGTAGACAGAATTCAGAAATGGTTTGACCGTTTTGTGGATGCTTTGCGTATTTTGCTGGATGACAGTACTATTACATTAGAATATGATTATAAAGAGTATAATTTTAAAATTCATGAACATGGCAGGAAGCCTTTTGGGTTTGATATGCTTTCAGATGGATATTCTTCACTTATTCACATTGTGTCAGATATTATTTTAAGAATGGAGCAAAATTGGCTTTTGGGCAACAGTCTTAGTAAATATGATGTGGAAGGGATTGTGTTAATAGACGAATTGGAAACGCATTTGCATATTGGGCTGCAAAAAAAAATTATGCCATTTTTAACTAAGTTTTTTCCTGGGATTCAATTCATTGTTACAACACATTCGCCATATATCCTGAATTCTGTTTCGAATGCGAAAGCATATGACTTAGAAAGACATATGGAGTTACAGAACTTATCAATATATTCATCTGATGGACTTGCGGAGGGCTATTTTGAGGCGGATGGATATTCTGATGAATTAAAAGAAAAGTTTAAAAGATATAAACATTTAAAGGGAATAGACGGGCTGTCAGAAGCAGAACGTGCAGAAAGAGCAAAACTTAGAAGTGAGTTAAAAAACATTCCGGGAGAACTGTTCATGGAAGCAAAGGATGAATTTGAAATAATAGAAGGTGTACATTTATGATAAAAATTGAACGGAAACAAACGGATAAGGCACAAAAAGCAATCATGTCACTGCAAGAAGCAAAGCGAAAAGGTAGTTCTTATAATACGCCTGAAGTAAATTCGGCACTTCGGGAGATGTTTCACAACAAATGTTATATTTGTGAAAATAAGCAAATAACTTCTTATCAAATTGAACATTTATTTCCACATCAAGGCAATATAGAATTAAAATATGATTGGAACAATCTATTCCTGGCCTGCGCTCATTGTAATAATACAAAGCTTGATAAATATAATCCGATTATAGATTGCACAAAAGAAAATGTTGAGAGGAAAATCGCTTTTCGTAAAAGGGGATATTTTGGTATAGAGGAAGAGTTGGTATTTGAGGTTTTAGATTCTATGCCAGAAACAATAAATACTGGAAATTTGCTTTATGAAGTGTATTATGGTTCTACGCCTCAAAAGGAAATGGAGGCTCGGATATTAAGAAAAATGTTAAGGAAAGAGCTTTCGGAATTTAAGGAATATGTACGTGAATATAAAGAAGCAGAAGGGGAAGAAAAGGAAGATTTGAAATATTTAATAAAGCAGCAATTAGCAGACAGTTCTCCATTTGCTGCTTTTAAACGTTGGTTAATAAGGGATAATAGGAATTCTTTTCCAGAATTATTGGAATATATAGTTACTATTCACAGCTGATTTTAGAAAATTGTCAAACTCGTTGTGCTTGCTTGTTTTTTCGATTGCTACATCAAAAAGCCTCGCCGTAGCCCGACGCCTACGTTTTTTTCTTTGCACTCGGAAAAACATTCTTCGCAACTTGTTCATTTAATTTATTTACAGTTCCTAAGAAAAACAAAAGCTGCTGGCTTTGCAGCGCCAGACGGCATAGCCAGCGGCTTATTCATTATTCTTTAACAAGTTCAAACTGCCCGACAAGGTCATCTAACATGGAAGCCTGTGCAGACAGTTCCTGGCTGGTTGCGGAAGCCTGCTGTGCGGTTGCTGCATTACTCTGTACAACGCCTGAAATCTGGTTTACGCCCTGCTCTGCCCTGCGCATTTCCTCTGTCTGCTCCTCCATAATAACCTTCAGGTCCTTTGAGAAATCAGCAATCTCTTTAATTCCTTCTACAACAGCTTCAATAGAAGTAGAAGCATGGTTTGCTGCGCTGTTTCCTTCAGAAACTTCCCTCATAGAAGCCTCAATTAATTGTCTGGTATCAACTGCAGCTTTGGCACTCTGGTCTGCAAGTTCTCTGATCTGGTCTGCTACAACGGCAAAGCCGCGTCCGGATTCACCTGCTCTTGCAGCTTCAATAGAAGCATTCAGAGAAAGAAGATTTGTCTGTTCTGCAATGGACTCAATTTCAGAAATAATGTCTCCGATTCTGGTAGAAGCATCGTTGATTCGTTCCATAGCAGCCATCATGGTATTCATTTCTTCACGGCTGTCATCTGCATGGTTCGCATACTGCTGTGCTTTTGTATAGGATTCATCAGCACTTTGTGCGCTCTGTTCCATAGTTGCAGTAATTGTGGAAATGGTTTCATGAAGTTCTTCTACAGCGCCTGCCTGTTCCGTTGCGCCTTCTGCAAGACACTGGGATGCGTTTGCCAGTTCATTAGAACCTGCGGATACCTGATTGGAAGCTTCCCCAATGGACAATAAGGTTTCTTTCATCTGATTTCTTAATCCACGCATGGATTCATATAATCTATGGAAATCTCCGGTATATTTTTCTGGTGCAGTAGAGCGGACGGTGTAATTTCCATTTGCCATTTCAGATAACACATCGCCAATATCAGAAATAATTACATCCAGAGTATTAGCCATTTCCTGTGCATCTTTCTCCATCTCTTCTACTTCATCTCCAGTTTTTACCAGAGGGAAAGGAGAGGAAAGGTCTCCAGATGCAAATGTTTTAAGCCGGCCGCCTAAGTCTCCCAGAGGAACAGAAATCCGTCTTGCAATTTTTTTTCCAAGTTTGGTAGATAATACCAATGATATAGCAATGATAACCAAGATCATAGCAGAAAGAATCCAGCTTACAATATTGAGTATGGTTGAGAGGCTGTTTCCCTGGCTGACTTTTACCTCCAGCAGGCTTTCGAGCCGGTCATCAATGTCATTGTAAGCAGTTGTTAAATCAGACAGGGCGAGATTCTGTGCCTGTACACAAAGCTCACGGTCTGTTGTCGCACCCAGTTCCATAATTTCAGCATCAAGCGCCCAGTAATCTTCTAACATTGTTTTAATTTCATCATAGGTTGCTCTGCCGTCTTTTGATACAAGCGTATTTTCTATTTCCTTAAAGTCATTATCAAAAAGTTTTTTTGTCTCATCATGCTGTTTTACTACAGTAGCAATGGCATCTGCATCATCATAGCCAATGGCCGCCCGAAGCGATGACCGGATATCCGCAAACTCAAACATGGCCTTTCCGATATCTCCCTGTGCAAAGCCAAAATTTGTCAGTGCATAAGAATATCTGTTTGAGATGATAATCAGTACAATCAGCCCAATCAGCGCCGCTGCTGCGGTAATTGTCGCTACTCTGAAAATAGAGATGGTCAGTTTCTTTTCAATGCTTTCTTTTTTGTTCATTGTGATTTTACTCCTCTCCGTTGCTTAGGACCTGTAAATAATTAAATGAAACAACTTGCTTGCCTGTTTTTTCGATTGCTACATCTAATTTATTTACAGTTCCTTAAAAATGCTTCAAAACATCATCTGCCTGGTTTTCTTTAATGAATTTTTTAGAAATAATTAACATTTACTTTTATATTATAGTGTCATTTTTATAATTATTCAATACCAAATAGTAAAAATATGTTATAATGGCAGATACGGTGTTACTATTTACAGTTATTTAAGTGGGGAATAGTAACCAGAAAGGAGAAAGGATTTTGGAAATTGGCGATTTTTTTGACTTTATTGAAAAAAGTCCGACTGCTTTTCATGCTGTCAGGACAATTCAGGAGGAACTGGAGAAGCAGGGCTTTCAGGAGCTTTTTGAGAAGGCGGGCTGGAACATTGCATATGGAGGAAAATATTTTGTAAAGAGGAATGCCTCTTCTTTGATTAGCTTTATGATACCGGAAAAGGAAGTTTATGGGTATCATATGGTGGCAAGCCATACAGATTCCCCGGCATTTAAGATAAAACCATGCCCGGAAATTAAGACAGAGGATGCGTATGTAAAGTTAAATACGGAAAAATACGGGGGAATGATTCTTTCCACATGGCTTGACCGTCCGCTTTCTGTAGCCGGACGGGTGTTTTTTGAGCGGGAGGATGGAAAAATAGAAAGCAGTCTGGTAAATATAGACAGGGATTTGTTAGTGATTCCTAATCTTGCGGTTCATATGAACCGGGAAATCAATCAGGGGTATTCCTATAATTCACAGGTGGATATGCTGCCGATTTTTACGGATGATAGGGGGAGTAGCTTAAGAGAGGTAGTGGCAAAGGAGCTGGGGATTGAAAAGGATAAGATTTTATCAGAGGAATTATTTGTTTATGTGCGGCAGAGAGGGTGTACCGTTGGAGAGAGGGGACAGTGGATTATGGTTCCGAGGCTGGATGATTTGCAGTGTGCTTATGCTGCTATGAAGGGGATGCTTCAGGCAAAGCCTGTAAATTATATTGCGCTTAGTGCTTTTTTTGACAATGAAGAGGTGGGAAGCAGTACAAAGCAAGGGGCGGATTCTGACTTTTTAAGACAGGTGACAGAAAGGATTGGGGAATCGCTGTCTTTTTCTGTGGAAGAGAAAGAACGGATTTTAAGAAAAAGTTTTATGATTTCTGCCGATAATGCACATGCCCTGCATCCAAATCATCCAGAAAAGGCAGATTTGACGAATCGGCCTAAATTAAATGGAGGAATTGTTATAAAATATCATGGTGGGCAGAAGTATACAACAGATGGTTATTCTGGTGCGGTTCTTATTCAGTTGTGTAAAAAGGCTGGCATAAAATATCAGACCTATTGTAACCGTTCTGATATCGCAGGCGGTTCTACTCTTGGAAATATAGCATCTACACATGTTTCTGTGCCCTCCGCAGATATAGGTTTTGCACAGTTAGCAATGCATTCGGCTGTAGAAACCGCAGGAAAAGAGGATGTATGGCAGGGAGTTTGTCTTTTTCGGCAGTTTTGGTCAGAGTAGAAAAAGAGGAATGTTAAGAAGAATAATAAATTAGGAGATGATGAAGATGGAAAAAAAAGTGATTGAGGGATTGAGACCGTTTTTTCAAAGTATTGTGGATCAGGACAGGAGTTCTATTGTAATTTGCGGTTTAAGCCATGAGATTATATATATGAATCCGGCAGCAGTTTCAAATTACGCAAAATGGGGTGGTGAAAAACTAATCGGCAGCAGTATTATGAATTGCCACAACAAAGAATCCTGTGAGAAAATGAAACAGGTGGTAGAATGGTTTGCCCTATCCCCTGAAAATAACCGTGTCTATACATTTTACAATCAGAAAGAGAATAAAGATGTATATATGGTTGCCTTACGTGAAAAAGGTGAGTTGATTGGATATTATGAGAAGCATGAATACCGCAATCGGGAGACAATGAAGTTATATGATTTGACTAATATGGGGCAGATAGAGTAGATTTTGGGCTTTTGGTATGGTACAATACTTCTGCATCGGATTGTGGATAAAATGTCAGATAATTATGGAGGAAAGACAGATGAAACTATTGATAGTAAGGCATGCGGACCCGGATTATTCAATTGACTCTTTAACGCCAAAGGGATGGAAAGAGGCTAAGCTTTTATCAAACAGGCTGTCAAAGCTTGCTGTAAAAGAATATTATGTGTCTCCGCTTGGGAGGGCAAAGGATACGGCTTCCCTTACCTTAGAAAAGGTCAGTCGAAAAGCAGTAGAATGTGAATGGCTGCGGGAGTTTGACGGACATATTATCCGCCCGGATACAGGAACCGAAAAGATTACATGGGACTGGCTTCCGGCTGACTGGACGGTGCAGGAGGAATACTA
This sequence comes from uncultured bacterium, assembly GCA_947651225.1. Classification (GTDB taxonomy): domain Bacteria; phylum Bacillota; class Clostridia; order Lachnospirales; family Lachnospiraceae; genus Butyribacter. The sequence continues at coordinate 23,908 of CANSYK010000035.1, forward strand.
CCAACGGGATTTGTGGCATCAGACTGAGGTAATGAAGGCGGGGCAGATTCAAAAAGAGTATGACTGGGTAATTAAAGGCTTTGACGCATTGTTAGAAAAGCATGGTTATAAAAGGGAAAAGAATTATTATCGTGTTTTGCAGGCAAATACAGATACGATTATACTATTTTGTCATTTTGGGGTGGAGTGTGTACTTCTTTCCCGTTTGCTCAGCATTTCGCCAATGATACTCTGGCATGGTTTTTGTGCGGCGCCTTCTTCTGTTACAACGATTTATACGGAGGAGCGAAGGAAGGGGATTGCCTCTTTCCGCATTAGTTCTTTTGGAGATGTCTCCCATTTATATGCTGCAGGAGAGGAGCCGGCTTTTGCGGCAAGGTTTTGTGAGTGCTATGAGAATGAAAAGGAAAGGCATGATTAAAAGAATGTTTTCTATAGTGCCTAATGTGAATGGCTGGTAGATTTTTAGTATCAAACAGGAGGGCAGAGTATGCAGTATAAGGAATTAGAACGAGATGCGAAGCTTGGAAATCAGAGGGCGCAAAGAATTTTAGAGGAGCGCAGGGTTCAGCTTGAAGTACTTCCAATTCGGGATGCTATGGGCTGTTCTTTGACATGGTGTCCAAACGCTGTGCCAAAGCAGTTGTTAGATGATATTGATCGGATGTATGGCAATATTTCCATTACGAATATAGATACTGATATCTCCATTGAGAAGGAGTCTTTTCATAGCTGTCGGATTGAAGGGGCAGATACAACGCAGGAAGAATTATTTGACATATTTCGGGCAAAGCGGACGGAGAAAAAAGGGGACAAAATGATTCTGAATACATATCGTGCAGTAAAATATTTAAATATCAGTAAAAAGCGGGATGTGGATACCCTTGTCAATTTATGGAAAATTGTAACAGATGGCGTCTGTGACAATGCAGGGCTTTCTGGAGAGAAGTTTCGCAATGGGGTTGTAGTGGTTGGGACACATCAGGCGCCGGAGGTAGAGCTGTTAGATTACTGTATGAAACAGTTTTTTCAGTTTTACCATGAGGATAATATTGAGTCACCTTATATCAAGGTAGGGATTCTTCATTTTTACTTTGTTTACATGCATCCATTTTGTGATGGAAATGGGAGGATTTCGCGGCTGCTGACATCGGACTTTTTGATACGTTCCGGTTTGGACAATTTCAGTGCACTTACTTTGAGCAAGACAATTAATGAAACAGCACAGGAGTATTATCAGGCGCTGGAAGAAAGTGAAAATGAATTCCATGATATTACGCCGTTTATTCAGTATATGTTAAAGACAATTTATGATAATTTATATGAGGTGCTGGCAGGACAGGAGAAATATGTTGTAAAGCATACGGATTGGAAAGAGGTGTTGCAGTGATTGAGAAAGGGGAGTTTATCGAAGAGGCAGATAAGATACGAAATGAACTGGTAGAAAAGGGCGGGGAAATCATACAGGAGCAGGTCGAAAAATATAGAAAGAAACGCTGGGAGCGTCTGGTCAGTATACGTTCTATGTATATTGGTGCTCTCTTTTTTGCTTTGCTAGCTGGAATTTTAAGTTACAGCGGTGTTTTAGATGAGGCAGATATGCAGGTGAGTGATTCCATTCACCAGTATCTGAACCGGAAACGCACTATTTCTGCAATTAAAATTATTGCTATTGATGAAAAGTCAGAGAAATATTTTGGCAAGTATAGTGACTGGTCCAGAAGGCGTATGGCAGCTTTGGTAAGGAAGCTGAACAGGCGGGAAGAAGAGGCTCCAAAAGCAATCGGAATCGATTTAGACTACAGCAGTGAAAAGGACAAAGAAGGAGATGACAGTTTTGCAGAGACATGTAGTAAATATGATAATATTTGTATTGGCGCACCTATTATTTCTGAGCGGAAAAAAAATGACAGGAAAAAGTCGGCTTCTTTATATGAGATAGAAGGTGAGGATATTAAAATGCCTTATGATGCATTAAGGGAGCAGGTTAAAATCGGTATTAGTAACAATATAATTTATTCAGATGATGGTTATGCCCGAAGAACTGTAGCAGGTTCTATGGTGGGGGATACTAAAGTGGACAGCTTTGCCGTAGTTCTCTATATGATGTATCGGGACAGCCAGGGAATGGAATATACGCTTCCAAATGTGGATGATGAGCAGGCATTTTCTTTTACCTATACCAGCCAGAGTGAGGATTACAGTGTATATTCCTTCTATGATGTAATGAGCGGAGCGGTTGATGCAGATGTATTTCGGGATGGGATTGTACTGGTGGGGGACTATACCAATGAGGACATGACTTTTAAAGTGCCAAATCAGCGTGATGTACAGATGCAGGAAATCGAGGTTCAGGCAAATATATTGGAGGCGCTTTTGCAGCAGAGGACAGGACGGCCAGTTCCAAAGATTTTTATGGCAATATTTTATGCAATATTTATTGGTCTTTTCTTTATAGCGACTTCCTACAGTTCGGGATCTCTTATGGTGCTTATAACTTTGCTTTTGAATATCATTCAGCTTGCAATTTGTGTATGGATTAACAGGATTGGCTATTATGTCACTGTATTAATTCCAATGATTTTAGTTGTTGTTGTCGTAATCGTCAACCTTTTTCTGCGATACCTTATTGCCCTGCAAAACAGTTGGGCGGTCGAAAGTGTGTTTAAAAAATACGTCGATAAAAGTGTGGTGGAAGAACTTACAAAAAATGGCATAGTAAAGGCGCAGGTTGGAGTGGTGCGAAAGGATATTGCAGTGATGTTTGTTGATATTCGTGGATATACTTCCCTGTCGGAAAGTCTTCTTCCAGAACAGATTGTAGAAATTTTAAATGCTTATTTGGAGTTGGTGGCAAAAGCTGTTTTAAAATATCAGGGTACGATAGACAAATTTATTGGAGATGCGGCGATGGCAGTTTTTAATTCTCCACTTGATTTGGAGGATTATGAGTTTCGGGCTGTCTGTGCTGCGTGGGAACTTTTGTCAAATGCTAAAGATTTAAACCAGATCTGCAGGGAAAAGTTTGGACGTGAAGTAGCCTTTGGAATCGGAATCCAGTGCGGGGAGGCGGTGATTGGTAATATTGGTTCAGAATTGCGTATGGATTACACCGCAATTGGAGATACCGTTAATACAGCTTCCCGTCTGGAAGGGGTTGCCGCACCAGGGCAGATTTTAATCAGTGAGGAAATGAAGGAACGTCTGGGAGATAAGATTGCATCTTCTTTTGCTGGTGCATTTGAATTAAAAGGGAAGCAGAATAAGGTTCCGACCTATTCTGTAGAGGGGGTTTTGGCTTCTGGCATAGCAGATAAAACTATGATGGAGTGATTGGCTGATAGGCTGCGATAAAAATATGAAATAGAAAAGGAGAAGGGATTTATGTGTAACTTATATTGTATTCCAAAGCTGGAGCGTTTGGAGGATTATGTTAATTTTTCAAAGGAATATCAGGCGGGGTTTGAGTATAATGATTTTTTTGTGCCAGCTCTTTTGGATGATGAAGTGGCAAAGGAACGTGCGATTAAGCGGTATCTTGGGACTGGGAGGGATTGTTCACAGGATACCATGCATGGGGTTTTTTTGGATGTTTGTGTGAACAGCACAGACCCTAAAATATTTGCGGTGAGTGATTACCGTATCCGGCAATGTATGGATATTGCAAAGAGAATGGGGTTAAAGGCAGTGGTATTCCATACAAATTATATTGTTAACTTTTTGCTGCAGTCCTACATTGATACATGGCTGAAAAGAAATGAGGAATACTGGAGGAAAATATTACAGGATTATCCAGAACAGATGATTTACATCGAAAATATGTTTGATGAAGCGCCGATTCTTCTCAGGCAGCTTGCACGTAATATGGGTGATGAGAAACGTTTTGGCGTATGCCTGGATGTGGCACATGCATTTATTTCAGGAAGTCCTCTGGAACCGTGGTTTACAGCATTGAAGCCATATATCAGGCATGTACATATCAATGATAACGATGGGAGAGAGGATTTGCATCTTCCGGTAGGGAGTGGTTCTTTTGATTGGGAGGAATATGACCAGTGGGGACGCTCTGTAGAAGTAAAGCCCTCTGTTTTGATTGAAGTCAGGTCATTATCAGATTTAAAGGATTCTGTGCGGTTTATGGAGGAGCATAAGATTTTTCCATTTGGATAATGCGAAAGCAGCGTTTTTCATTGTTATTTATGCCACAAAAGACGCAACATGGAGGAGTAATATTGAAAATAATTGCAAAAATCCGTACTGATTTTTCTGAAAAGTTTGGCATTCCCCGCCAGAGTGGAATGGTAGAAGGGCTGGAAGGAAGAATTGTATTTGAAAAGGAATATCGAAATCCGGATGCTGTGCGGGGCCTGGATGGCTTTTCCCATATCTGGCTTTTGTGGCAGTTTTCCAAAACGGCAGATGCAAAGTGGTCCCCAACGGTTCGTCCTCCCAAACTTGGAGGAAATACCCGTATGGGGGTTTTTGCAACACGTTCTCCGTTTCGCCCAAATCCAATTGGACTTTCCAGTGTCCGTCTGAAAAAAATAGAAATGTCTGATAAATTTGGTCCGGTGCTTATTGTTTCCGGTGCAGACTTGTTAGATGGAACACCAATTTATGATATAAAACCATATCTTCCTTATGCTGACTGCCATTTTGATGCAACAGGCGGCTTTTCTGACAATGTTAATCAGGAATTGTTAGAGGTTACGATTCCTGAGAATCTGTCAGAAAAACTGCCAGAAGGGAAAAGGGAAACTTTGCGTCAGGTGTTGGCATTAGATCCAAGACCATCTTATCAGGAGGATGAAAACCGGGTTTATGGCTTTGGGTTTGCCGGATATGAAATACGCTTTTGTGTACAGGGAAAAAGCTTGACGGTAACAGAGATTTTAAATGTTTATAATGAGAGTTGTTAGTTTTTAGTTATCTTCTGTTGCTGCAGGGGATTCTGTGCCAGACAGCAGGTGCTGTCTGCCCTCAACATCCATTTCATAATTGTCTTTATAGATTAAATCAGACATTTTGACCAGGGTATACCCTTTTTCCTGTAAGCCGTCAATCAGGCCTTCCAGTGCTTCTGCTGTATGTTTGGCGCCGTTGTGGCAGAGGATAATGGAGCCGTTTCCGAGATGTTTGTGATTCAGGACGTTGGAAAGAATGGTGTCAACATCGTAATCTTTCCAGTCGAGGGAATCCACATCCCATTGGATCGGATAATATCCACAGGCATTTGCTGTATCAATTAAGGTATCATTGTAATCGCCATAGGGCGGTCTGTATATGAAAAGATTATAACATGAATAAATGTGTATTTAAGATATTTAAGGATTATCGGAAGGTAATTAATAGAGATAAAAAGTCATATGGTCTTTTTCTTTATTATAGACTATCTGCGAAACATGTTCACGTAATGCGTTGCCGATTTCGACATATTTTTCTGGATTGGTTTCAATCATTTGTATAATCGACTTGAGTGAATGGCGGATTTCTGTTTCATATTGTTTCTCGTTGGTTAAAGTTTTTTCTTTGGCAGTGTTTTCCAATTGTTTTAGGAGATTTTCACGCTGCAGGTTGATGGCAGCTTTGTTATCACGGTATTCTTCCAAAGTGTCTATTTCATTGATATAAGCATCTTTAATTCGCTTTTCTTTTTGTTCCAGTTTTATAAGCTCTGATTTAATCAGGGATTCTGTTTCGCCTGCATCATCAGGGAAAGGACGTCTTTCATAGTCAATGGCATCAGAGGATAATAAATCATTTAATGCTGTTACTACGGACTGTTCTGCTTTTTTTTCATTGATGTAGGAACTGGTGCTGCACCTGCCTTTTGATCGGCGTGAGCATTGGAAAAAATATATGCTGTTGATCCGGGTGGTATTCTTACCATAAGTCATGGGGCCTCCGCATTCGCTGCATCGAAGTGTGCCAGACAGCCAGTGTTTCATTCCTGCGGTACCACGTCGGTTGCCTCTTGCTTTGAATTTTTCTTTATTCGCATGGTAAAGCGCCTGCACTTTTTCCCACATGGCGTTATCAATAATTGCTTCATGTATTCCGTCTGCAATGATAACATCATTTGGTTGATTAAAGCGTTTGGTATCACTGTTATAGTAGTTCCAACGGACTTTGCCAATATAGAATGGATTTGTGATAATATAGTTTATTTTTTTGGCATCAAACCGGTTTCCCTGTTTGTTACGGATGCCTTCTTTATTTAGCGTTATAGCGATGTCAGATGGACTGCCATTGTTATCTATGTACATCTGGAAGATCCTTTTTACCAGAAGGGATTCTTCATAAACGATAACGGGTGCATTGTTCTTTTCTTTTTGGTAGCCAAGAGGCATTCTGCCCTGGTATCCTCCACGCAGGGCTTTTTGTGTCATCCCACGTTTTACTTCCCCGGACAGGCGTATGGAATAATATTCGTCCATCCATTCGAAGATTCTTTCTACAAGGGAGCCGATGAAGCCATCTGGAAGAGGTTCTGAAACGCTGATTACATCAACGTTTTCTTTCTTTAGGAGTGATTTATAGACAATGCTTTCTTCCTGGTTGCGGGCAAAACGGCTGAATTTCCATACAAGGATTGCATCATATGGATGTTCCTTTGACTTACAGTCAGAAATCATCTGTTGGAAACTGGGGCGTTTCAAGGCTTTTGTGCCTGATATTCCTAAGTCTTCATACACTTTTGTAATAATCATGCCATTGGTTCTTGCATAATCTTTGAGCAGGCGAATCTGGGCATCTGGTGATAACTCTTCCTGCATATGTGTGCTGACACGGATATAGGCACAGACTTCTTTGATTTTTGGGGTTGCTGTAAGAGGTTCTTTTGGCATAGCATCACATCCTTTCTGTAATGTTTATCATGGAAGTTTGGTATAGCTGTTACTTAGTTTAATTTGTTTCACATGCATTTTAAAAAGCAATAGAATTTTATAATTGAAAAATTATGGAGTTCGAAAAGAAACATAGGTTAAGCAAATGAAATAGTAATGCAGCTTTTGAAGGCTATCTTACTATTTCATTTGCTTTTGTATTGGAATCTAATTAATTATCCATTTTCCTTCGAAGTTTCATCTTCCAGTAAAGCCATAATACTGTTAATTAGATCATAGGCTGTTTTGGTATCCATTACTATAGAGGCTACATTTTCTTTTTGGGGTGCGATATATTCATCATCTTCTTTTATGCTAGAATTAAAATCAGGAGAAATTTGATTTAAAGATAGTATAATAGATGATTTATCTGTTGGACAGGTTGCTTCAATTTGATTGACATAATTTAACATATGCTGGCTCCTTTCGTTTTTTTGTAGCATAATTTAAATCTTTAAGCTGATAATATTCCTGCTTATGAGTTTGAGTATGTTGAAAAAAATGTGCTTTTTCTTCTTCGTTGTTAGTTCTGTTAGAAATTCTTGTATTAGTAACAAAAGTCTGCTGAAAAGGAAGAGATGCATATGAGTACTCGTCATTATAAGAAATGTGTAGTTCTGGTTTTCTTCTTAATTTCACCGTCAAATCCATATCTAAGGCAACAGCAATTTCGGCTAATTTTTGGATAGTAAAATTATATTGTCCGCTTTCCCAACGGGATATAAGGCTTTGTGATGCATGAATATAATTTGCAAAGTTTTGTTGATTCATTTTTAGTCTGATACGTTCCTGGGTAATAGAATTAGAAGCTTCAGACATTGCTTTTGCTGACATTATATCTATGGGAGAAAGAGTATCTGTAAATAGGGAAAGTAAATCGTTAAGGCTGGCTGGTTTTATATTATCCTTCATACTGATCAGCTCCTTTCGTTAATTCTGATTTTCGTTGTTTTGCTGTTTGTCCTGGTAGTGTGTAATCTGTAGCTTTTTTTCCGGCACGTTCATTAAAAGCCACCAGTAAAAGTGGACTATGATTTTCATCAAAAGATATGATAAAACGGATATTATAGGCATTTTTTCTTTCAAAATGAATAGAATATAGTTTCCAAGGGTATCCGTTTTTATCATTTCCCATATGCTTTAATATTTCATTGCTATCGGCAGTATTAACTAACTCTTTCAATTGCATAATGTTTTTTAATTGTGTAACCATTTGCTTAAAAAATTTATCTTCCTGTCCTTTTAAGTCCGTGTTTAACAGTTGGAATAATTCTTCCCCAAAAATGGGGTGTATTGCAAATTCATGTTCAAATTCGTTTAGATACTTCTCTAATAACTGTAGTGCCTTTTGTATATTCATATTTCTCCCTTTAATATTATATCGCATATATGTAATATTGGCAAGATGATTTATTTTATAGATGTTAAATATGCCCGCCGGATGGCTTTTTCGCATGCCTCATATTCCAACTGTTTTTGTTTATCCTGGCTGATAACCTGCAGTGTCTGATAAGCGCTTTTGATATAAGGGTTTTTATCTGCAACCATGTCAAATTCCTCCTTCCGTTCGGCGTTGATAAACCTTGCCCATAATAAAATATTATCGCTGTCATCTTTTAGTTCTTCTGGAAGTTTTAGCAGTTCCAGAACGTGGAACTCCATTTTATCTGTATATAATGTATGGCGGATGTCTTCTGTAAGATGAAAACAGGAGTAAAAATCTTTTGTATCGTCAAAAAGTTTAAAATTAAGGATGCTGATGCCTATCCTTGATTTTTCATCTGTCATGATTTTCTTTAAAAGTGAAATCAATTTTGGGCTTCATTAAAAAGTCTGTCATGTTATAGTTCCTCGTTGTGTGTATTCTGTTGTGGCGAACTACCCATTGTTTAAAATTGATGGGTAGTTCACAAACATGGGGCTGTCAATCATAAAGATTGTACTTTCTTCAGTAGAGCATCCTGCAAAACTTTTGATAAGCTGATGTTTTTTGCTTCAGCTTCTTTTGCCAGCCATGCAGGGATGGATAACATTTTCTTCACGGCTCTTGTATCACGGCGGTAGTTATCAATATCCGTAGTGATATAGGTTGTTGGGCATCCGTCAGCTTCGATGTTTTTTATGTCGGATGGGGCAGGGATATCCAAATTCCTTTCCACAAGGCTGGCCAAATACATGCCTAATGCTTCTTGAGCCATTGTCATTACCTCTTCCATTGTATCGCCTTGCGTCTGGCATCCTTCGAGGTCTGGAAACTCTATCCAATAGCCGCCGTCCTCTTCGTGAATAATTGAGGGATATACTTTTACCATAATATGGCTCCTTTCTATATGGGATGCGGGGCTTATTCAAGCCCCGTCCTTTTCTTGATTGAGTGAAGCAATCCAGGTTTTAAGTCTTTGGTGTGGTATGGGACAATTTCAGTTCGGTTACCTTTTTTCATGATATAATGGCTTCCGTTTGTCCTTTCAATTTCCCATCCTTTTTTCTGTAATTGCTTTACCAGTTCTTTTCCTGTCATGTGCACCTCCTTACAATCTTATTGTATTATATAATTTATATAATGTCAAGAGAGAAGTTATATAAATTATATAAAATTATATCAAACAGCAAAACCCACCTGTTCAACAATAGGTGGGCTTCTTTTCAATATGACATATTAGGAAACAGATTAAGCAGGTTCGCTATCTACTATAAAATCTTCTGTATAGGGATTGTTTATTTCAAGCGAAGCTCTATATTCATTTGCTAGCATTGTGCGATTGAATTCAGCAGTTGGTTCTATTTCTTCTACGAGTTTTTCAAGTTCATCCAATGATACTTTGAAAAACTCTTTTCGTAAGTTTACCTTGTTTAAACGTTTTTCGTTTAGCATTTCATGTATTTTTTTCTCTAAAGATACAGCATCTTCGGAAAATATAAAACTGTGAACATCAAATTTGAAAGGGACACTTGCGCTACCTAGTTCATTTACCCGGTCCTGTGGTTCTAACCGTCTGGTCATCCCAATTTTAAATACATTATCGCCAAATGATCCTAAATTGCTGATGATATATACTGTACCAGCCTTGCCGTTTTGTAGGTTTACAATATCTTCTTTCTTTAGTATTACGTCAGATAGCTGACTTTGTAATTCAAGTATTCTTTTATTGAGGGCATCCATTTCATCTTGGGCAGCGCTTTTTAACTGTTCTTTGATTTTATCTATTTCTGTATTGAATTTGGATTCTTCCTGTTCTATTTTTTTCTTTTCATTTTCCAATGCTTTGCGTTCCGCAGCTTCTTCCCGCATTTTTTCTTTTAGGGCAAGCTGTTCCTGTTTTTCCTTTTCTTTTTTTATGTAATAGTTATATTCTATTTTTGCGGCATTTGTAAAAAGGTATTCCAATTGACTGATAAATTTGGTGAGAGTTCCGGCAATACTTTGGTTTCCATCTCCAGCAATTTTTAAATATTTCATTGTAATTTCTTTTATTTTCTCTATTGCGGTATCTATCTTTTCATATTTAAGTTCTGACAGTATATTTTGCAGTTCTGCCCTTAAGGCGATTGTCATCAAAGAGTATATTGCCTGATTTGTTTTAGTGGTATATCTGGATGAGTATTCCTGCATCACTTTTTCAATCTGTTTATCATTATCTTTATAGGCTTTTCGTAATTCCTTAGAATTCATATACTGTAGATGAAGAGTAACAGCAGGAACTAATGTATCAACTTCGTCCATATCTTCAGGGGAAAATTTTAATAATTCCTTTGATGGATTGTATAAAAAGAAGTTATCTATGGAATATTTTATGCTTTTATACATTTCCCTGAATTTTGAAATTTTTCCACCTGTGCGGTTAGATTTTTCAAAATAAAAGAAATTTTAGGCGC
>CANSYK010000036.1 GCA_947651225.1 uncultured bacterium
ATGTAGAGTAAAATCTTGTTATTTTTGTCTGATTTTTGAAGGTAATAGCATAAAATGGTACTGTTTTCCAGAAAAAGCAGAGCTGAAAAACAGAGGAAAAACTGCTGAAAACGGGAAGATTTTCAGCAGTTTGCGTATTGACAGAAGCTGTTTTGGACTACACAACAATTTTGGGATGATGTTCCCGGAAAGCGACTTCCGGCTCTAAGGATAACCCATCACATAACCAGTGGATTTCCTTCAGTGTGACCTTTTTAAGCTCATCCGGTGTGTCCGGCCAATGAAAAGAATTACGGTCCAGCCGTTTCATTAAAATCCAAAATACTGACCCGTCCCACTGGAGAATTTTAATGGATGTGCGTCTGCGGTTGCAGAAGGCAAACATGCAGCGGGAATACGGATCCAGATGGAATTTCAGTTTTACGACAGCGGCCAGTCCCTGATAACTTTTTCTTAAATCAGTGGCACCACAGGCAAGGTTTACGGTTGTTCCACCTGCAAGATCAAGCATAAGTTTTGAGTGTATGGATTAAAGACGCCAGCAGTTCGCAAGGGCAGTCTTTACCAACTTCAATCCGGACATTTTCTGACAAATGGATCATTACAGGAGAATGCCCTGATAAAAAGTCAGAGGAAATTTCCTGTTTGGAAGGAAGTCTGGCAAAAACCGGATCTGCTGTTTGGGCTGGCTCGGTTGGTTTCTTCGTCTGCTTTCTTATCCAATAGCCGAAAGTTGATAGTGAGACCTGATGCTTCTGGCACCATTCTTTTCGTGATAAACCACTTGCATAAAAATCCTTAATACGTTCTATCCAAAGTTCTGTCTTTGTAAGTTCATTTTCATCCATATACAATACCTCCGTGATTTGAGGCTATTGTAACAAAAATAATACTGGATTGACAGGTACGGATTATTTCCTGCTTACCTTCTTTCCCCGTGTTTCCTTGACACCCTCCAGTTCTGCAAGGGCGGCTTCTTCGGTCGGGGCATTGTATACTGCCTTGAAATTTGATGAAAATTTCTTGAGGCCCCTATAATTCACATATTGAAAAGAATTGCGCAGCATGTGGATGACGCACCGCTGTATCTGGGCCTGTGGATGCACTGCCTGTATGGCTTCCTTGAAGCCGGGAAGGCCATCCACGCAGAAGAACAGAACATCTTTTACACCGCAGTTTTTCAGGTCATTTAACATCCCAAGCCAGAACTTGCTGCTCTCATTGGCTCCTACAGTAATACTGAGTATTTCTTTATATCCGTCAACCGTTACGCCAAGCACTACATAGGCAGAGCGGCTTAAGATTCTTCCATCCTCCCGTACCTTATAGTGTATGCAGTCCATGAACACAAACGGGTAAACCGGGTTTAACGGGCGTGTCTGCCATTCTTTGACCTGGGGCAGGATCTTATCTGTAATTTTGCTGACCATTTCGGCTGACAGCTCGATTCCATAGAGGTCAAGGAGCTGGTCATGGATGTCCTGCGTGCTCATCCCCCTGGCATAAAGGGAAATCACTTTTTCCTCTATGCCAGATATATCCCTCTGGTATTTAGGGATTAATTTCGGCTCAAATTCCCCATTACGGTCTCTTGGCACGTCAACCTGGAATTCTCCATACTGGCTTTTTAGATTTTTTGGGGAATGCCCATTTCTTTTGTTATCTGTGTGTATGCCCCCTTTCTGGTTCTTTTGATATCCCAGGGTGGCATCCAGTTCTGCCTCCATAAGTTCCTGCAGGATAATCCTTAAAACTGTCTTTGAGCAGGGTATAAACATCGGCAACGCTGCTAATGTCGTTTTCTGCAATTATCTGTCGAATTTGTTGCTTTGCTGCTGGCATAATAATACTCCTTTTTGATAAGATTTGTTATATCTTAATTCTTACCAAAAAGGAGTTATTTTTTACCAAAGAAACAAACTATTTTACACTACCAAGACTTTACACCTTAGATAATGTTTACTATTTAGTTGTTATTCTTTTATATAATCAATTTCTGTAAGATTTACGCCCGCTGTTGTTAAAATAATTTTTAAGGCCGAGTAACGTTTTTTCATTTTTTGTATACTTCAGAATCTTTATCACAAGATAACATATAATCTTGTATTCTATCAAACTCTTCAACTGATATCTTTAACATCTCTTTTTCTGTCATATCATCACCGCCTTTTCATATGATAACTATTATCTGTTACTATACTTATTATAACGGATTATGTAAAAGGTGTAAAGCCTTATTCAATTGTTAATGTGCAGTGAGTGTTACTATTCACGGCTGATTTCAGAAAATAGTCAAACTCGTTGTGCTTGCACATAAGAGGTTGATTATTTTCTGAAATCAGCGTGTAGGCTGTTCTAAATATCATAAGAAAAACAAAAGCTGCCGTAAGTAATTTACTTAATGAAGGACAGCACATAAAAGCTTACCTGATCCCAATTGGCTAGAGCGTGTTTGAAAATTCATTCTCACAATCTGCACTCCCACAAAGTGGGAAGCACATCTTGCAAAAAGCAATTTTCAAACATGCTCTAGAGTGCTAATAGTTATCTTAAAGAATTAATCAAAGCGGATTTAGATAGTAAGGGATTTAGTATTGATGATAATAATCATTGACTGTTATCATTATAAATAATACAATATAGTTACAGCTATTAACTCATGAAATTAATAGAAAGGTGTGATAATATGAATATGACTGAGGTTGCAAGATTACTTTTAGGATTACGTGCTGCCGGATGGACTGAAAAAGAAATCAATGATTTTGTGCTTTATATTGAATCAGGCGATGAGCAGTATAAGCCAAAGCCACAGGGTGAAAGAAAAGAATAATCTAAAAAGGTGTATAGAACAATTATTTAGGAAAATTGCTATACACCTTTTATTGTTATATATTATTTACTTTTTGATTTGTAGTTTAATGTAGCAGTATTTCAGGTAAAGAATGCTTATGGAATTTCCAAGACAGTTAAAAGATTAAATATATAAATTTATTACGAGAACCTACACTTTTTTGTCTGGATACAGAAAAAATATTGCAGTTGTGAGATTTCTGTGACATTCAGATGGTATCCTTATGTGGAAGGGAGTGCGAATATATGAGATTATTGATAGTTGAGGATGATAAACTTTTAAACAGTACACTTGTATTTAATCTGTCATCTTTCGGATATATGATTGATTCTGCAATGACAAAGCAGGAGGCAGAGAATTTTTGCAAAAAGCAAGATTATGATTTGATTGTCATTGATATTAACCTGCCAGATGGTAATGGTTTTGATTTGTGTGTGGAAATTAAGGAACGCCGTCCTGATACGGCGGTTATATTTTTAACGGCGAATGATATGGAAAGTGATATGCTGAAGGGTTTTGAACTTGGAGCAGATGATTATGTGACAAAACCTTTCCCAATCAGTGTATTCCGCAAAAAAGTTGTTGTTCTTTTGGGGCGTATCAAGAAGCAGTCCTGCGGTGATTTTTATGAAGATGGGAAACTGCGTATAAATTTCACGGAAATGACTGCAACGCTTATGAGGGAAACTGTTATTTTCACACCTTTGGAATACAGACTGCTCAAAGTGCTTGTGAAAAATGCGGGTACTGTACTGACACGCCAGATACTTCTTGAGAAGCTGTGGGATGCTGACGGAAACTTTGTAGATGAACATGCATTGACCGCAGCAATCAGCCGTATCCGTGGTAAAATCGAAGTGGATGGACTGTCCTATATTAAAACGGTTTATGGTATGGGATATATGTGGATTGGAGGCCTGAAAAAATGAAGAAGCTTTCCATTAACAGAGGTTGCATCTTTGGACTTGTTTTTTTTGGACTGATTTCAGCAGTAATGATTACTGTTTTATATTTTCTTACAGACAGCATAACGGCAGCATGGATTGGTATCTTGTTTGTGCTATTTGTATTGGCGTTTAATATGTTTTTTATCCTTTTTCTTCGGCATAAATTAACGTTGTTTTCGGATAGGCTATGTAGCACGATAGATGAAATGATGGGTGGGAAAAGTCAATTTCTGCAGGTATCGGAAGAAGAAAGTTTGTTTTATAAAATTAATCACCGCCTTATGCGTTTATATGAGATTATGCAGGAGAATAAGCAAGGTATAGCGAAAGAGAGGGCAGATTTGCAGGAGTTGGTTTCTGACATCTCCCATCAGGTGAAAACACCAATTGCTAATCTCAAAATGATAAATGCGACACTGATAGAACGGGAAATGCCGCAAGAAAAACGGCAGGAGTTTTTGCAGGCAGCGGATGGGCAGCTTGAAAAGTTGAATTTTCTTATGCAGTCCATGATTAAGACATCACGTCTTGAAACAGGCGTTATTTCCTTGGAAATGAAAAAGCAGCCGATTTATGATACCCTTGCGGCAGCTTTGGGCGGGATATTGTTAGGGGCAGAAAAGAAGCAAATACAGGTTGATGTGGATTGTCCGGAGAAATTGGAAGTTTTGCATGACCGTAAATGGACAGTGGAAGCCTTGTTCAATATTCTGGATAATGCTGTAAAATATACGCCAGAGGGTGGAACAATAAAAGTGTGTGTTCAAAGCTGGGAGCTATATATGAAAATCGACATTGCGGACAGTGGAAAAGGCATTGCGGAAAATCGGCAGGGAAAAATATTCAAACGTTTTTACAGAGAGGAAGAAGTACACAATATCGACGGTATCGGTATTGGTCTGTATCTTGCCCGTGAAATCGTCACAATGCAGGGCGGTTATATCAAAGTGTCATCAGAAGTTGGAAAAGGTTCTGTCTTTTCAATTTTTATCCCACATGGATAAATAATGATTAAAATGTCACAGGATTGTGAGGTTTCAGGCATAAAAATAGTCTGCTTCGTGACATTTCGATGAGAATTGCCCGTTACAATAACACCATCAAAAATATATTTCAGAAAAGGATGGTATTTAAATGAGCATTTTACAAGTGACTGATTTAAAAAAGTATTATGGAACTGAACCAAATATCACAAAAGCCTTAGATGGCATTTCCCTATCCATTGATGAGGGTGAATTTGTTGCTATTGTTGGCACTTCCGGCAGTGGAAAGTCCACCTTGCTGAATATGATGGGTGGTTTGGACATTCCAACTTCTGGTAATGTCAAAGTTCGGGGAAAGGAGTTATCGGGACTAAAAGATGAGCAGCTCACTATTTTCCGTAGGCACAATATTGGTTTTATTTTTCAGAATTATAATCTTGTCCCTGTTCTGAATGTTTATGAGAACATAGTGCTGCCTATAGAACTGGACGGCGATACGGTTGATAAATCCTTTATGGATGATGTAGTGCGGTTGCTTGTGCTTGGCGACAAATTAGATAATATGCCGAATAATCTTTCTGGTGGACAGCAACAGCGTGTGGCAATTGCCAGAGCTTTAGTTTCCAAGCCTGCAATTATTTTAGCTGATGAGCCGACTGGAAATCTTGACAGTAAGACGAGCAGCGATGTTTTGGGACTGCTGAAAGTTACAAGCAACCAGTTTAAGCAGACGCTTGTAATGATTACCCACAATAATGAAGTTGCTCAGCTTGCTGACCGCATTATTCGCATTGAAGATGGCAGGATTTCAGAACAGGGGGTATGAAAATGAACGACATTCTATTTGGGAATAATAACCGTCCGGTTATAAAAAAATTGTCAAACCGATATTTTAAAGCGAATAGGAGCAGAAATGTCATTGCTATTATTGCCATTGTGCTGACAACGATACTCTTTACAACAATATTTACATTAGGTTCGGGTTTGATAGATACAGTACATGACCAGAATATCCGAAAAGCAGGGGGTGACGGACAGGCAGTATTAAATTATATTAGCGACAATATTTATGAAGATATACAAGGAAGTCC
This sequence comes from uncultured bacterium, assembly GCA_947651225.1. Lineage (GTDB taxonomy): Bacteria > Bacillota > Clostridia > Lachnospirales > Lachnospiraceae > Butyribacter. The sequence continues at coordinate 5,873 of CANSYK010000036.1, forward strand.
ACTTATTGACCGCATTGCTTATACAAAGGCGGTGTCTTATCGGTTGAAAAATTCCGGATTGGAAAAATGGCGTTCTGATTTGTGGTATATGGATGATACGGCATTAGAATTTGCACGTTATCAGCCTACAGCAGGACATAGACCAGAAGCGGAAAATGAGATTATCGCAGATACAAGGACACTAGAGGCATTGGGAATACCAGCAAAAATAGGTGAAACCGTTTCTCTGGCCTATGATGTGAAAGGCGTGGAATATACTACGGATTTTGTGCTTTGCGGTTTTTGGGAAACAGACAGTCTTAGCAATATTGGGCGGTTGATTGTGTCAAAAGCATTTGTTGACAGACATTCTGATATTTTATCCTACACATATCCGGCTGATAATGATTATTCCGGCGTTGTAACTGCTTATATTATGTTTCATGGGAAAGGTGATGTAGAGGCAAAGCTACACCAGATTCTTTCCGACACTGGATATACCTGTGATACAATGGGAGGCAGCCCAAAAGATGATAACTATGTGATTGCACGTGTCAGTCCTGCTTATCAGAGTAATGTACTATCCGGGAATCCTGCCATGCTTTTTTCTGGTATTGTTGGTATTTTGCTAATTATTGTGACAGGATATTTGATTATTTATAATATTTTTCAGATATCTGTTATTCAGGACATTCAATCTTATGGACAGCTTAAAACATTGGGAACGACAAAACAACAGATTAAAAAGTTGATAAATAAACAGGTATTAAAACTCTCTTTTATCAGTATTCCGATTGGTCTGCTAATAGGCTTTATTATCGGATGCGCATTGATGCCATTTTTAATGAATGGGACAATTTATACAGCGGATGCAGGAATCAAGGTAACTGTGAATCCTGCCATTTTTATAGGTTCAGCCACATTTGCTTTCTTCACTGTGTTTGTAAGTGTTCGTAAGCCTGCCAAAATTGCGGGGGCAGTTTCAGCGATCGAAGCAGTACGTTACACGGAAAACAGCGTTGGTGCCTTTAATAAGAGAAAAATGAAAAAGAAAAAGGGAGAACATGGTGCAAAGATATATCAAATGGCATTGGCAAACTTAGGGCGTAACCGCAAACGCACCACATTGGTCATTATGTCTATGGCATTGAGCATGATTCTATTTAACACTGTATTCACCCTGTCCGATGGCTTTGATATTAACAAATATGTTGAAAAATTTGTAAATACTGATTTTGTTATTTCAACAGCGGATTATTTTCAATTTCGCTTTGAAGTGAGCGGAATTGATTTGTCGGATTCCTTTGTTGATGCAGTCCGGCAGAATGAGAACTTTGAAGATGGTGGCAGGCTGTATACTTCCCGTCTGCTGGAGGAATCTTTTTCTACAGACAACAAAGCATTTGGGGGCTATAATACAGATGAAAATGGCAATCCGCTTATTGATTTATATGGAGCAGATGATTTTCTGTTAAATGACATGGAAGTAATTGAAGGAAGGATTGATATGGAAGCCCTTAAATCGGGTAAATATATTCTTCTCAGTGTTGAATGCGATGATGATGGCAGCATAATAGAAAATACTGATGTTCATGTAGGTGATACCGTGCGGATAAACCATATTATTATGGATGGTCTTTCCAGTAAAACAGAAGAAAGTTATGATTTTACGATTATGGCAAAAGTGCGTACAAATGAGAACACTACGACAACAAGGAATACAGGAACTACAAGATTTTATCTTCCGACTGAAAATTTTCTTCCTCTGTGCGACAATTCACATCTTGTGAGTTTTCCGTTTAATGTAAAAAGCAATACGGTATCAGAAATGGAGGAATTTTTAGATCATTACGTGAATGGTATAGAGCCTAATATGGATTTTACTTCAAAGGAAACTTATATTGATTCTTTTCATGATTTGACTTCCCTGATTGTTACAATCGGTGGGGCATTGAGCATTATTATTGGATTTATTGGTATCGCAAATTTTGTGAATTCTGTTTTGACAAGCATTATTACCCGCAGGAAAGAATTTGCAATGTTGCAAAGCATAGGAATGACAGGGAAACAGCTTAAACAAATGCTTTCCTATGAGGGATTATACTATGCGGTGGGAACAATCCTTGTTTCCACGATATTAGGCATTATATCCTCACTGGTAATTGTAAAAGGCATATCCAATGGAATTTGGTTTTTTACTTATCATTTTGTTATGTATCCTATGCTTGCGGTCTATCCGTTTTTGCTGATATTAACAATACTGCTCCCGACAATATTATACCGTCAGACTGCTAAAGTAAGCATTGTGGAACGGTTGCGCCAAAATTAAAACTTCTGATGGGACAATGCAGATTTCAGAGTAAACAGCCACTTCCAAAGCTGTGATTTTATTACAATTTTTCACTGTCTGAAGATACTCACAAGGAAATGAAGCAGGATTATCTTGCTATGGCAATTACGGTAGTGGATATTGTCAATGGAGTAGCGTATCTGTTTGATAAAATATCCAACACAGATACTCAACATTGGAAAGCAGATTTGGAGTTAGAGCAGTTTCGGAATGTGTTATAGTAAACGCATAAAATACATGCGTTAACTATAATGGATGCGCACGGATACACATAGGAAGTTATGCTGCTTTGCAGCGTGTATCCGGCGCTGTAAACGAAGCTGTTTGTTTTGTACCAATTTATCTTTGATGCAAACACTTGGATCAAGACGGAGAGGGGAAGAAGCAGCAGACGAAGTGGAGGATATGGAGGAAGGGGATTGGGTTAATCATATAAGAAAATAAGTTTTTACTTTGTAACAAAGTGATAGTACAATTTATTGAATGGTTGGAACAGTTTCCAGATTCTGGTTCTGCTATACCAGATGATTGGCTCAATGAGCAGGGATACCGGATGATAATTTGCAAAAAATATGTTGCCATTTACCAGATTCTTCATGAAACGGTGTATGCATATCACATCGCTGATACGCAGACGGAATATAAAAAATATTGTCTGGACTATCTAATTTGAAAACGGAAAACAGATTTATAGATGCAAGGAGGGTAATATGAGTGGAACAAACAGCAGCCAAATATATGTAGGTCTTGCAGGATTTGGAATGTCGGGTCAGATTTTTCAGGCTCCCTTCCTTTCCTGCGATTCTCGGTTCAGGCTTAAAAAGGTATATGAACGCACTTCCAATAAGGCAAAGCAGGAATATCCGGAAGTGGAAACTGTCAGGAATTTTGAAGCCCTGTTGACATCCGATATTGACCTTGTTGTAATTTCAACGCCGAACCCGTATCATGTTCCAATGGCGATACAGGCTATGAGAGCCGGAAAACATGTCGTTGTGGAAAAACCTGTTGCGGCAACAAGCAAAGAAGCAGATGAATTATGCAGAATTGCAAAGAATGAAAAAGTGTTGCTTACTGTTTATCAGAACAGGCGCCTTGACGGAGATTTCCTTACTGTGAAAAAAATTATAGATGAAAACCGGATTGGCGAAGTGGTGGATTACGAATGTCATTTTGACCGGTTTGTAATTGGGAAGAGTACAAAACAGTGGAAAGCCGATGGCGGAAAAGGAATAGATCTTTTATACGATATAGGGATTCACCTGATTGACCAGGTCTATAGCCTTTTTGGAATGCCAGATGAAGTGTATGCTGATTTGAGAAAACAGCGCAAAGAATCTTCTGGCATTGATAATTTGCAGGTGTGTTTATATTACGAAGATAAGAAGATTACCTTGTCGGCTGGCGAGCTTGTTGCCATGCCCGGACCCCATTTTATGATTCATGGACGGAAAGGGAGCTTTATCAAGTATGGGCAGGATGTACAGGAAAGCCGGTTGCTCTGTGGCATGCGTCCTGGTAACTCTGAATGGGGGCAGGAGGATGAAACTTCCTTTGGCACGCTTTGTACGGTTACTGGACAGGATTTTTTGCAGGAAAAGATTCCGACAGAACAAGGGAATTACGGCAAATACTACGACAATCTCTATCATGCGGTCAAGCATGGTTCAGAATTGCTTGTAAAACCGGAAGAAGCTGTTGATGTTCTGCGGATCATTGAGGCTGCACAAAATAGCAGCATTGAAAAACGGAGAATCAGGATGTGAAACTGTACTGGATATTTATATAAAGGGAAATTGAAAAGATATGAAGGCAGGAATTAGTAAAAGCAGCAATGTTGAAAATCAAACAGGTACTCCTGCCTTTTACTTTTTATTAAAATGATGACATTTAAATACTTATGGAGCAGGAACGGCATGGAAACGGCAAGGAGTTTTCCGGCGTTGTTCTGCAGTATATGAAAAATATGTAAAAGTTTTTAGATATGGGGGCAGGTAATATGGCTGAATATTTAGATTTTTTCAATATATATGTTATGGGTGTCATTGAGATGGTTTTCCAGTTTTATTTTTTGGCAAAAATCCTGAAAAAGAAAGTATGGCCTCCTTTTTATTTCCTGTTTGCAGTATGCGCAGTGACTGTCAACGGTTTTGTCCCGGCCTGCACGATGGTTGGTTTCGTGGCGCTTGTATTTCTGCTTACGTTGTGCGGAATTTTGTCTGCCATGCGGAATTTAAGCCTTCCCTTCTGTATGCGGCCTTGACAACGGAAATCATGCTGCTCTGCTATGGGATTGTAAAATCCCTGTTAGGTCTTTTATGCCCATTGCTGCCAGCTGTTTTTCATGATACGGCTGGTGTTGCGGCCATGCTGGCCAGCGAGGCGGCGTCACTGGCGCCGGCCGGGTTTTGTTATTATATGGTGTACCGTTATTTTTCCGGGGATGCCCTTTATCCCCTTTATACCGCAGGGGAAATGCAGCAGATGTTTCTGGTTTTCATCCCGATACTGATGATATTTATTATGGGTGAGTACATCAATGTGATTGGGGTTCAGTATGAGGTCTTCTTGGAAGAAGGACCCTCCGAATATCTGTTCAACCACTGGCAGCTGCTTGCCATGCATCTTTTGGGGCTTGCCAGCCTGTTCTGCATTCTGTTCTCTTATAAGAAATTGCAGCAGAATTTCTGCCTCAGCACGGAATTATCACTGCTGGAGCAGTAGGAACATTCCCTGAACCAGTATGTGGAGGAAGCGAAGGCTCGTTATGATGACACAAAATCATTCCGCCATGACATTAGGAACCACCTCGCAGTGGTAAAAAAACTCCTGCAGAGTGGGAAACTTAAGGAGGCGGTAAGCTATATTGAGGATATGGATGGTATGGCAGAAAAAATGTCATTCCCCTGTAGTACCAATAACCCGGTAGTAGATATCCTGGTGGGAAATAAACTGGGGATTGCCAAAAGCATGGGGATAGATGTGGACTGTTCTCTCCTTCTGCCATACCCCTGCAGCCTGCGGGACATTGATATCTGCATTGTCCTGTCAAATGCGCTGGATAACGCAATCCAGGCAGTAAAAAGCCTGGATGCCGGTATAGAAAAATATATCCGGGTGTCTGGGCGTATCCAGGGAGACTTCCTTATGATGGAAATCGAAAACAGCTTCCATGGGAAAGGTGCGTTCAAAAAAGGGACAGGCCTGTCGAATGTAAATGCGGTGGCTGAAAAATATGGCGGCGCCATGAACATAGAGACAAAGGAGAATGTATTTGTCCTCTATGTGTTGCTGATCATTCCACAGCATCCAGAAAGCATCCTGCGGCAAATGGATTAACACATTACTTTCTACAGCCGAAAAAAAAGGCAGGAGGTTCAATGTACGATTTAAAAGAATTAGGGAAACTGATGAAAGAGCATCCTATCATTATTGTTGTGACATTGGCAGGGATGGTTGTAGGCGCAATTTTTAGGGCGGTAGCATTTTATCAGGGGTGCAGAGTCGCAAGCTGTTTGGGGAGGAAGTATGATCGGATTAAAAAGAGGAAGCGTGGAGCTTTTATCCCATCAGGAGGAATGGAATAAAAACGCTGAAAATGTAATTTTGGAGTTGAGGCAGCTTTTAGGAAATGCCGCTGCTGATATACAACATATCGGAAGTACTGCGATTGATTCCATATATGCAAAACCAATTATTGATATTGTGATTGGCGTCCATGATCTGAATGATATTTCGCCTTATAAGAAACTGTTAGAAGAACACGGTTTTGTTTTTCGCAGAGAAGATATTGCCGGACAAATGTTATTTGTAATGGGTGATTTTGAGAAAGATATGCGTACACATCATATCCATGCCGTCAAATGGAATGGGACAGAATGGAATAACTATATTAATTTTCGGGATTATCTGAATTGCCATCCTGATAAAGCAATGCTATACGATGCCTGTAAGAAAAAGCTGGCGTTACAATTTTCAGATGACCGAAGAAGCTATACGGAAGGCAAGCAGGAATTAATAGAATGCCTGCTAAAAGAAGCGTTTGTATGGAAATCTACGCTTTTCTGAAATGGGAGATGGACAGAGATATTCTGATTGCTGCGCACTTTGGATTATTGACAATTGCAAAATCCTGTCTTGCCATGTACAATGGATAGGTACAATCCGTTGGCATATGATTGGGATTTTAGGATATGGTTAGAGTGTGTTTGATATAGCTGACTTTTTTCGAGGCTTATGGTATAATACGCAGTAGAATTTTTACGAATAATCGTTGTTTAGAGAGTTTAAGGGATTTTATAGAATGCAAAGAACGAAACATAATGAAAAACAGATAATTATGCTATTAGAAGATGATGAAGATTTAGCAGAAGGAATTAGCTTGTCTCTAAGCAGCAAAGATTTTGAATTTGTGCTCTGCAAGACAATTGCTGATGCGAAAGATATGTTGCAGCAAAAATTATTTGATCTGCTTATTTTTGACATTAACCTGCCAGATGGAAGTGGTTTAGAGTTTTGCAGAGAGATACGCAGGTCAAGCCGGATACCAATCGCACTATTGACAGCCAAAGACATGGAAATGGATATTGTGAAGGGATTGGAGTGTGGGGCAGATGATTATATAACAAAACCGTTTAGCCTGATGGTTTTTCGTGCAAGAGTGAGGGCGCTGCTTCGACGGAATGGTGGAGAACAACGGTCAGAATATAGGGATAATATATTCCAGTTTTATTTTGACACAATGAAATTTTATAAAGACGGAAATTCTCTTGAACTAAGCAAGACAGAACAGAGAATTTTATATTTACTGGTTTTTAATGCAGGGCAGATTTTAACCAGGGAGCGCCTGCTGGAATGGGTATGGCCGGAAGGAACGGAATATGTTGAAGATAACGCTCTGTCGGTAGGCATCCGCAGGCTTCGTGATAAATTGGAAGATGTTCCGTCAAAACCTGCTTATATTAAAACGGTATATGGAAAAGGGTATATGTGGGAGAAATTTTGATGGACAGATACATTGTATTAGTGGCAGTTATATTGGCGGGATGCGTTATAGTCTGCGTACTGCTAAAACGGTACTATCAAAACAGGATGGAAGCGGTTTATCAGGTGATGCTGCAGAAATTGGACAAAGCCATCAGAGGGGAAGTCCAGGATACTGTTTATGATGAGTCTATGGAGGCGGCAGTTGTGGAGCGTTTGAACAGAGTGGTTCAGATATCTGGAATGAACCAGGGGAGAGCGGAACAGGAAAGAGACATGATAAAATCTTTGATTTCCGATGTTTCTCATCAGGTGAGAACCCCTGTTACCAACATTATGCTGTATGCCGGGCTTTTGCAGGAGCAGGATTTAGATCGTGATTCTATGCGTTTGGCGGATAAAATTCAAAAGCAGTCTGACAAATTGGATTTTTTTATGAAAGAATTGGTGAAATCATCCTATGCAGAGCAGGAAATGATTGCGATTCATCCAGAAAAGACATGTGTGGAAGAAATCCTGAACACAGCTTGCCAAATGGTTGAACTGGCTGCAATAAAAAAGAAAATCAATATTGTTCTGGAAGAAATGGGGGCATATTGCTTTGCGGACAAAAAGTGGACAACGGAAGCGCTCGGAAATGTTTTGGACAATGCTGTCAAATATTCTCCTGAAAACTCTAATATAACAGTGAGCGTAATCCTATATGAGTCGTTTGTCTGTATTCAGGTAAAGGATCAGGGAATTGGAATCAGGGAAGAAGAGCAGGGGATGGTTTTTGAAAGGTTTTACCGTTCTAAGGATGTAAGCAGTGAGCCTGGCTTTGGAATTGGGCTTTATCTGGCAAGGGAAGTCCTTTCTAAACAAAACGGGTATGTAAAGATAAAATCTGAAATTGGAAAAGGCACTACAGTCCAATTGTATTTATCACGTTATGAAGTATGAATATATATGAACGCAGCCAGAATATGGCTGCATTTTTGTATTTTGGGAATATGTCAAAACTGTCATCTTTCAGAAAGATTTGAGAAAGAATCTTTTGCTATTCTAGAAAACGTAAAATCAAAGAAAGAAGGTGCGATATGAACATATTAACAACAGAAAATTTAAAGAAACATTATGATATGGGTGAGATTCAGGTCAAGGCTCTGGACGGAATCAACCTTTTTGTGAGGGAAGGGGAGTTCCTTGCAATTGTAGGAACCTCCGGCAGCGGAAAATCAACACTGCTGCATATGCTTGGAGGGCTGGATATTCCGACTTCCGGGAGAGTTGTGGTAGATGGTAAAGACATTTCTAAAATGGCAAAGGATGAACTGACAATATTCCGTAGGCGGAAAATTGGATTTGTATTCCAAAATTATAATTTGCTTCCACTTATGAATGTGTATGAAAATATTGTCCTGCCAATTAAACTGGATGGCTTAAAGCCCGACCAGGATTATGTAGAGCAGATCATTACACTGTTGGGGTTAAAAGAAAAGAAATATGCAATGCCTGGACAGCTATCTGGTGGTCAGCAGCAGAGAGTCGCCCTGGCCAGGGCGCTGGCAACAAAACCGGCTATTATTCTGGCTGATGAGCCGACGGGTAATCTTGACAGCCGTACCAGCCAGGATGTTTTGGGACTGATGAAAACTACAGGGCAGCGATTTGGGCAGACGATCGTAATGATTACTCATAATGATGAAATTGCTCAGATGGCGGAAAGAATCATACGTCTTGAAGATGGAAAAATTTGTGGAGGGGGAGATAGATATGCTGAAAGTGAAGAATAAAAAAGTAGTCAGCGAAATAGCAAGAACCACTTATAGGGCAAATAAAAAGAGAAATTTTCTTATGGTTTTTGCAATTTTTTTAACTACCTTTTTGATTGCAATTGTTTTAGCTCTTGGTGTGAGCTATTGGAATACTGTTTCCGAACGTCAGATTCGTATGCAGGGAATGGATTATGATATCGAGTTAAGCGAGCCAAGAGATGACCAGATAGAAAAAATCCGTTCTATGGACAATGTAGAATATGTTGGTGTTGCAGTAAAATGTGCAATGATAGAACAATATCAGGATAAGTCACTGGACAAAACAAGGCTTTACTGGTTGGACGAAACCTGTTGGGAAAGACAGACAATTCCTGCCCTGGAAGGATACGAGGGAAAATATCCACAGGATGAAAATGAAATTATGCTTTCCAAGTATACACTGAAAGCTATGGGTATCCCCAAACCGGAAATTGGTATGAAACTTCCAGTCACTTACTTTACTTTGGAAGAAAGTTCGGATGAAGAACTTCTGAAAAAAGAGTTTACCCTTTGTGGATGGTATACAGATTATAGTGGGAGTCACAGAGGATATGTTTCAAAAGATTTTTTTGGAAAGACAGGTGTAAAGCAGACAGATTTTACGCAGGGTGCCTTGAAGATTACGCTGAAAAATCCGTTATACTCTGAAAAGGATATTACTGCCATGCAGAATGAAATCAATATGGACCAGAATCAGTATATTGATGCTGATACAGATACGATTTCCAATTTTTGTAAGATTGTAATTGGATTGGTTGTTATGTTACTTATGATTTTTGTGAGCGGATATTTGTTTATCTATAATACCTTATATATTTCTGTTTCAAAGGATATCCGATATTATGGGCAGCTTAAGACGGTTGGGATGACGTCCGTCCAGTTAAAGAGAATGGTGTATCAGCAAGCAGTCTGGAATGCTGTGGCTGGAATACCTCTTGGATTGGCTGCAGCATTTATGATTGCTAAAATAGTTATTCCACAGTTATTGCAGATTATAAATCCGGTATTTTCTGCCAGTGATGTTGTGTCTGCAAAAATATGGGTATTTTTGACAGCAGGCTGCTTTGCATTTTTTACTAATTGGATTAGCTGTCAGAAGCCTGCTAAAATGGTGGGAGAATGTTCTCCCATTGAAGCACTGCGGTATACTGCATGTACATGCAGAAAAAACAATTATAAGAGGGAAGGCGGCGGGGTATATTCTATGGCTTTGCAGAATATGTTCCGGGATAAAAAGCAGGCTGTTGTTATTTTAACATCTTTTACGATTGCTATTTCTATATTTTTGGTTGTAAATGTAATTATCCATGAAAATGACGCAAAACGGATTTTAAACGAAACATATACTTATGATATGCAATTTAAAAATGAGACAACGCTCGATGATGACAAAAAGCAAATCATTACTGAGGATCGGATCTCCCAGATAGAACAGATAAATGGTGTAAAAAATGTAAGGAAAGTAACTTCCGCTGAAGTGGTAGTTCCTTATCAGGAAGAGGTATATGGAGAATATTATAAAGAACTCTATCAGTCAAGGTACAGCCCAGGAAATTATGAAGAAGATATGGAGTTATATCAGAAAGAACCGGAGAATGCTTATTTTACTTCACGCTTTATTAGTGTGGATGAAGAAGGGTTTGGCCTTTTGAATGAAAGTATTGGGAACACACTGGACAAGAAGGCTTTTGAAGATGGAAAAATTGCTGTGGCGGTAAAGTTTTTGAGTTTTATGGAGGGGGATTATGGAATTCCTGGAAAGACCATACGCTTTTCGCTTCCAGACGGGAAAGAACCAGCAGAAGAATATAGTATTCAGATAGCTGCCGCAGTGGATAACAGGTCAAATCCAGCCGTTTTTGCAGGGGGCATCACTCCTGATTTGATTGTCAGCGAAAAATATGCAAAAAAACTTATGGGGGAATTATTTACGGAATTGATTGATGTGCAATACGAAGATGCGTTTTCAAAAGGGACAGAAGAAAAAGTGAAAGCCGTTTTTGGAGATGAGCAGCAGATTTCGCATGAATCAAAATTAGAACGCTATGCTGATATGAAAAACTCGGAAACTACGGTGAAAGTATTAGGAAATAGCATTGGATTTATTATTGCAATGCTGGCAGTACTAAATTATCTGAATATGATGGCAGCAGGTGTGCAGAACCGTTCCAAGGAATTTGCGACGTTGGAAAGTATCGGGATGACGACAAAGCAGGCAAAGAAAATGCTGCGCATGGAAGGGATTGGGTATGCGGTAATCTCAACCATCATTTCGTTCATAGTAGGGCTTCCGATTAGTTATGCTGTTTTCGACGCCATGAATCTTTATCGGATTTCTTTTTCGGTTCCTTGGGGGAGTAATCTTATTTTGTTAGGTGTCACATTGGTTTTGTGCATGGTTGTACCTGTCTTTATTTATCAAAAGACCCAAAATGCCAGTATCATTAAGCGGCTTCAAAATGGGGATACAATCTGATGCAGGGGATACTGGACTTTTCAATGATAGGCATTCTTTCCCGATTATCTGGAGTGCTTGCAGAGAATAAAATTGGCATATTTGTTGTATCAACTTTCAACACAGATTATATTCTTGTGAAAGAGGAAAACTTTGAAAGGGCTTTAAGCGTACTATCTTCAGCTGGATATGATATAGTCTGATGAAAACCAGCCCTTTGGTTATTTGAGGATGACAATGGATTATATACACACGTCACGGAAGAAAAGAAACAGGAACAGTTGGAAGGCTGTATAATAAACAGCGCCGCTATATCTATGGAAAAAAGGCAGTGGCCATGATAAAATAAGTATATCTTATGGATAAGGAAGTGGTTTGGTATGATGCTTAGGCAGATGCAATACTTTTATGCAGTTGTGCGGACAGGGAGTTTTACAGAGGCAGCAGAGGAATGTTTTATTTCCCAGTCTGCAATTTCACAGCAGATAAAAGCATTGGAAAGTGATTTAGGCGTGAAACTTCTTGTCAGAAAGAACCGTAGCTTTCATCTGACAAAGGCCGGAGAATACTTATATCAGAAAAGCGGGCAGTTGTTAGAGGATTTTGAACAGGTTAAAAATGAAACAATCCGGATAGGCTGTGGCAGCCAAAATGTGTTAAAACTGGGATATTTGAAATCTTATTCAGGTGGGGAATTACTAAACGCAGTTTTGGAATATAATGACATTTATCCAGATATGCAGGTACATATTCAAAATGGCAACCATGAGGCGCTTTATCATTTGTTAAACAGCAATCAGCTTGATTTGGTATTAAACGACCAGCGGAGGGCATTTTCCGATAAATATGTGAATTTTCATCTGTTTGAGGCAAGTTATTTTATTGTGGTACATGAAAAACACCCAATGGGCGGCAATCCCTTTTTTGGACCACAGATGTTACATGAAATCCCCATTATCCTGGTTGCATCAAAAGAGCAGCGGGAGGCGGAACAGGACTATTATCAAAATGCCCTGGGTTTAGGAAATACATATATTTTTGCTGAAAATAATGAGGAGGCAAGGCTGCTTGTTGCAGGGAACAGGGGTGTTATGATAGAGGAAGAATTTCGGGAAAGCCATTATACGTAGATTTTGCAAAAAAGATTCCACTAGTAAGGTATGGAAAGCAGATGACAAAGCCTTACTGCCTGTTTTGGAAAGTAGAAAATGACTGCGAAAAGATACAGAGGTTTGCCAGGATTTGATGTCGTTCCGATTCGGATGGACTTATCAGATAAAACATCTATAGTAAACTTCATTGAGGCAGGGAAAACATATGGTGAGGTTTCTATGCTTATCAATGCGGCAGGGGTATCGCCTTCACAGGCATCCGTTGAAACAATTTTGAAAGTTGATTTATATGGCACGGCAGTGCTTTTGGAGGAAGTAGGGAAAATTATTAAGGAAGGCGGAGCCGGGGTAACAATATCCAGCCAGTCAGGGCACCGTATGCCACAGCTGTCTGCTTTAGAAGATGAATTGTTTGCCTGTACGCCGGCAGAGGAATTACTGTCACTTGAAATTTTACAGCCTGAAAATATAAAAGATACGCTCTATGCTTATCAGATGGCAAAACGCTGTAATGAAAAGCGGGTAATGTATGAGGCTGTCAGGTGGGGCGAAAAGGGGGCAAGAATCAATTCCATTTCACCGGGGATTATAGTTACACCGCTTGCACTGGATGAATTTAATGGGTCACGTGGGGATTTTTATAAAAATATGTTTGCAAAGTGTCCGGCAGGCAGGCCAGGAACAGCCGATGAAGTGGCAAATGTGGCGGAACTTCTGATGGGCGAAAAAGGGGCGTTTATTACAGGGACGGATTTTTTGTGTGACGGAGGGGCAACGGCGAGTTATTTTTATGGTCCGTTAAAACCGGTCCAACCATAGAATATAGGGTTATGTAGAATCAATAGTTACTATTCACGGCTGATTTCAGAAAGGATGAGGTTTTATGGCAAAATTAGTAGCATTTTATTCAAGGGCAGATGAAAATTATTTTTGGGAAACCATGCGTTATGTTGAAGTTGGCAATACGGAAATAATAGCGGAAATGATTGATGATGCGACAGGGGCAGATTTATTTAAGATTGAGCAGAAAGTTCCGTATGCGGCAGATTACAATACCTGTATTGAACAGGCAAAAAAAGACTTGAAGGGAAAGGTAAGGCCGGAGCTTGTGCATAATCTGGAAAGCATTGACGGTAATGATGAAATATATGTTGGTTTTGCTGGTGGTATAATAAGACTAAATTAAGAGAAAGCCAATAAAATCAAGGGTTTGCACTGATTTAGTCCTATTATTTTAAGCCCATTTTAGGTCAAGATTAGGACAGCGCTGATCAAAATCGAAAACCTACATTACGAAAGTCAGACAATGGTCGATTACTGATACGGTCATTCTATGGCTTTAAGGAAATGCGAGGTGAAACAAAATAGCAAAGATTTAGGTAGGACTAAATTGGCTCTCAAAACGGATATTCCGTTTGTGCAATGCTAATCTGGTTCTGCCTTTTTGTTTTGAAAAGGAGGATTTACAGATGGGCTTTACAAGAAGGGAGCTGATTCAGTTCTTAGACGGACTGGTGGAGTTAGCCAGTGAGGAAAACAAGGTAAAAGCAGTATTGGCAAAAGAGAAATTCCTAAGTGACTTTGAAAAGACTTACGGATACGAAAAGGAGGTAATCACAGAAATTTCAAAGCTGCCGCCACATTATATAGCAGCAATGCCGGATTCCGTGCAGGAAGAAATCAGGCAGAAAGTAATAGCAGCGCTGACAGAGTATGGCGAATGTACCCCTGAAAATGTTGACCGTGCCATGAGTTCCAAAATCTATGATTTAGAGGATTTAATCGACATTCGTGAGTATGTCAGGAAGATGGAAGCGGAACAGAGGAAGAAAGCGGAGCAGAAAAGGAGGGGCGGCAGATGATAACGGCAGGAATTATAACAGCAGTTGTGTTTGTAATTGCACTTTCAAGATCAGCAGGGCTGGCAGACAGGAAGATGGAAGAAATAAATATGCTTTCCGCCACAAGAGAGGCGGGTGGCATGGATGGGAATTAACGTAAGGATGCAGAATGCCCCAAAGCCGGATGGGATTATTGCGGCACAGGTAAATTTGGAAAAAGATTGAAAAGACTGTATGCGCTGCAGATTCTTTTACGGAAATAACAGCCAGTGTCTCGCCAGGAAGTGTTTCAGGGAAGAAAGAAAGCCTGAAACCACAGAGCAGGACAAGGAAGATATGTGCTTTGGATGTCCGTACAGGCAATCGGAAAGGTATTGTTTTCCCTGCATGAGAAAGATTTTAAGGAGAGATAAAGCAACATGAAAAAAATATGGAGGAAGAACAGAATGGAAAAACATATTGAAGTAATCGGGATCGACCACGGCTGGTCGAACATGAAAACAGCAACACAGATTTTTACGACAGGCGTAAAGGAGATCACAACGGAACCCGCATTTTATGATGATGTGGTGGAACTTGACGGAAAGTATTACAAGGTAGGCGGGAAACGTCTTGAAGTCAGGGACACGAAAGTTGAGAATGACAACTTCTATCTGCTTACCCTTGCGGCAGTCGCAAAGGAATTGAACAGACGGGGAATGAGAAATGCGGATGTCCTTTTATCGGTAGGGCTTCCCCTGACAAGGTTCGGCGCAGAGAAGCAGGACTTCATTGATTACCTGTCAAAGAGGAAAGAGGTCGGTTTCCTCTTTGAGAAAGAGAAGTATATGGCAAGGATAGCAAGGGTGTCCGTATTCCCACAATGCTATGCGGCAGTTGCAGAGCAGTTGAGAACTTTGCCGGAGCGTGTGGTAGTGGTGGATATAGGGAGCTGGACCATTGACATCATGTCGATAGAGAATGGCAAGCCGAATGAGGCGGAATGTATCACAAGCCAGCAGGGACTTATCCGCTGCATGAGAATAATCAATGAGGAATGTAACAGGCAGATCGGGCAGGAACTTGAGGAAAACGTGATACAGCAGGTCATGGCAACCGGAGAGGCGGCGCTGCCGGATAAGTACATGAACATTGTAAAGGACTGCCTGCGTGATTTTGCACAGAAAGCCTACAATACCCTGAAAGAACAAGGTTATAACCTCGATGTGATACCGATTGTGTTCGTAGGCGGCGGGGCGGCAGTCATGAGGCTGTTCGGTTCACATGACAGCGGGAATTTCCGGTACATTGAGGACATCAAAGCAAATGCAAAGGGGTATGAACAGCTTGGCAAGGTTTTCCTTGCAAAGCATCGTAACCAGATAGGATAGGAGTGGGGCATATGGCAAAGTCGAATATTGTTTTCCGAAGTTAACGCCTCAATCTTGACAATGAACAGCAGCGCAGCATGGGAAGGACAGTCATGGAAGCCGTGGCAGAGGAAACGGCGGACGATAATACAGAGGAACCCGCAGATCCAACCATGATGGAACTGGTTGACGGCTGGGGATAGGAGGAATGTTTTATGGCAGGGATGGTTTTAAGAAAGACAGGGGTAATACTGCTTACCATATTGAAGTGGATACTGCAGGCGGCGCTTATGGCATTGAAGCTGGCGCTTGGGATAGTAAAACTGTTCCTGCTGTTACTCGCCCTTGTTATGAGGATAGTGCTGACAATGGCAGGCGTTTCGGCAGGCAGGCGGTAAAGGAGGTGGCAGGTATGTGGATGCTGAAATTCTATAAGGCGTATGCAAAGAACAAGAGGCTGAAAAGAATGCTCGCATACTGGGGCAGAATGAAGTAATTTCATAGGAGGGAACAATGTACAGAATACGGGACAGTCCTGAACCAAAATGTGTCCCGTGCAGACGATACAGAGTCTTTTCATAAGGGAAAGGACAGCGGCACACGGACACAGCCTGCCTTTCCCTTATGGGGAAAGGAAAGGTGATTCATATGGAAAAGAGGTTATTTCTGATTTTATCCGTAACTGTCATGCTTGCTGCCGGATGCGGCAATAAGGACAATGCAGCTCCTGATATAGAGGCGGGAGCGGCTGAAACAGTAACAGACACTGGGGAACAGGATATGGCGGAGGACAAAGAAGCCGCTGATGCGGATCAGGCAGAAAACGGGGATGCCGGAAAAGAGCAGGCAGAAAAGGGAGCGGCAGAAGAAACGGAGCCGGAAGATGGGGACAAAGAGGCAGGGGGAACGCAGGAACCCAAGCCCGCAGACCAGCCGGGGCAGAAAGAGGAAACGGAACCTGTGTTTAACATCGAGTATGCAGGGGTGTATAACCTGAACGGGACGGACTTTTATGAGTTTCGCTGTTACAGGTAAGAGGGCATACCGATGGTATGAACTTTGGTCTGGCGGCAGACGGAGGGCAGCTCATGAACAGCTATCCCAACTCAAGCACTTCCATGTCGGCACAGCAGGAGAAACTTTTAAGCTACTGCCTGTATTTTGGGTTTAACAGCAACAGCGCCACACAGCCGTCAAATGACCAGTGCGACCAGTTCATAGCGACGCAGGCAATGGTGTGGGTGATCGTGGGGAACCTGTTCGGCACTGGCAGCGGGGATTCCGCAGCAAGAAGAAAGCTGTGCGATACGGCTCCGAACCCGTCATCGTCCTATGATTATTATACAAGCCTGAAAAGCAACATCAGCAAGTCTTATAATGCGATAAGACCGAGTTTTGCCAGCAGGACACAGAGCGGCGCTGAAACGTATGAGCTGAAATGGAATGAGGGGAACCAGCGTTTCGAGAAAACCCTTACTGAAAGTAACGGCGTACTTGGCAGTTTTGACATTTCGCTGAGCGGATACAAGGTGGAAAAGGACGGGAACAGCGTCACCATTTCCAGTAAGGAAGTGAACACGGCGGCAACGATGGCAACCATGAACTCCACGGCAGGCGAGGTAGAGACTACTTCAAGCTGTGTGTTCTGGCTTACGGAAAAAGCAAATTATCAGGAGTTTGTCTCGGAAAGACCGAGCGCCGATCCGATCCATGCCTATTTCAAGGTAAAGACGGAAAACATCGGCTATGGGGAAATCGTAAAGACCGATGAGTCCAGCGGCGTGAAGCTGAAAGGAGCCGTATACGGCATTTATTCTGACAGCGGATGCACCAATAAGGTAGATACCATGACCACTGACGGTAACGGTTATGCGAAATCCAGTGCGCTTGTGGCAGGAACCTACTATGTAAAGGAGATCACAGCACCGAAAGGATATGTACTGAGCGGCAAAGTCCACACACTGACCGTAAAGGCAGGGCAGACAACCGGGATCAGCGCAACGGACAAGGAGCAGCTTGGGGCAATCACCATTTATAAAGAGGGGGAAGTCCTGACCGGATGGAATGGCAGCAACTTCACTTATGAGAAAAAGAAACTGACGGGGGCTGTTTTCAAAGTGACGGCAGGCGCAGACATTTACAAGGCTGACGGCACGAAAGTCTATAACAAAGGGGACTTAATCGCTGAAAACCTTGTGAGCGGAAGCGACGGAAAAGTGCTGTTATCAGACCTTCATCTTGGAACCTATATCGTGACAGAGACAAAGAGCATTGACAGATACACTATCAACACCACACCGCAGACCGTAAAAATCGAGTATAAGGATCAGACGGTGGAAGTGCAGTATGAAGGGGCAACCGTCCTGAATGCCAGACAGAAAGCGGAAGTTTCCGTTACAAAGAAAGATTCTGAAACAACAAACCCGCTGGATGGAGGACGGCAGCGCCGCTTACACGGTAGACCTTCCAATCGCAAACAGCTACTATATTTCAGAGACACAGGCTCCTTACGCATATTACAGGAACAGTTCTGACGTCTACAGCTTTGCGTTCAATTATCTGCCGGAGACAACTGCAAAGGCAGCGTTTACCCACACGTTCAAAAATGACAGGACAACCGCAAAAATCCATATCTACAAGGTGGATAAAGAGACAGGCAAGGCAGTTCCGCAGGGAGACGCAAAGCTGGAGGGCGCAGTCTATGGTCTGTATGCCCGTGACGATATTGCACACCCGGATGGCGCAACAGGCATTATCTTCCATGCAGGGGACCTTGTTGCGACAATGACAACGGATGCGGGCGGCAATGCAGAGGTAAAGAACCTCTATCTCGGCAACTACTATGTAAAGGAAATCACACCGTCAGAGGGGTATCTCCTCGAT
Organism: uncultured bacterium; assembly: GCA_947651225.1. Classification (GTDB taxonomy): domain Bacteria; phylum Bacillota; class Clostridia; order Lachnospirales; family Lachnospiraceae; genus Butyribacter. The sequence continues at coordinate 24,621 of CANSYK010000036.1, forward strand.
GAAGAAGAACATGATGTTGTATGCGATTATGAGGGCGATCTGGTAGCGGAAGTGTCAAGAAGCACAACATCGCCGGAGCAGGTCATCAAGCAGCCGTTCCAGCTTATCAAGGTGTCAGACAACGGGGACGACACCGAAGCGCCTGTATTGTCCGGCGCAGGCTTTACCGCATACCTGAAATCTTCCTTATCCGTACTGGAAGATGGAAGTTATGATTTTGACAGCGCAAAACCTGTTGAAATCGGCAGCAAGGGGGGAAACTACCCTTTTCACGGATGCAAAGGGGCATATCGTGACACAGCCGATCCCTTACGGGACTTATGTGGTGGTTGAGACAGTCACACCGCATAACATGCGCCAGTAAGACCTTTTGAAGTGAGGATTGTGGAGAACCACCCGACAGAGCCGCAGGTATGGCGTGTATTCATTGACCGTGAATTTACCGCAAAGCTGCGTGTAATCAAGAAGGACGCTGACACAATGCAGACAGTCCTTATCCCGAATACGGAGTTTAAGATTTTCAACCTTGACAAGAACGAGTATGTCAAGATGGTTACAACTTATCCGTCAAAGGTTACGCACACTTCTTTCTTCACGGACGAAGATGGCGACTTGATCCTGCCTGATGTTTTGAAGATTGGAAATTACCGCATTGAGGAAGTGAAAGCGCCTTTCGGATATGTGCTGAACACAAATTATGTGGAAGTGTCGGTTGATTCCGATACGTTCTATGAGACTGATCCTGACACTTATGATGCAATCATTACTGTGGAATATGAGGACGAACCAGTTGTCGGGGAACTGACAGTTGAGAAGAAAGGCGAAATCCTTGACGGCTACAAGGGCAGCTTGTTTGCTGATTCTGACGAAAAGGAGTTCATTTATAAGGAAGGCTCCCTTGAAGGGGCAGAGTTTGAAGTCTATGCTGCTGAGGATATTTTTACAGCAGACATGCAGAAGGACGAAAACGGAAACAGGACAAAGTATTACAGCAAGGGCGATCTTGTTGCAACGCTCACAACCGGGGAAGATGGGAAAGCAAGCATTTCAGGACTTCCGCTCGGACAGTACCGTGTAGTGGAAACAGAAGCGCCTTATGGATATGTGCTGAACGGGGAAGAGCAGCTTGTAACATTCGTCTATGTGGACGATAAAACCCCGGTGATCCATGAAAGCGTGACATTTACCAATGACAGACAGAAACTGGATATGTCCGTCATTAAGAAAGATGCAGAGGAAGATACCCCGGTTGCAGGTGCAGCATTCGGACTGTATGCGGCAGAGGACATTGAAAATGCCAGTGGGGAAGTAATCATTGAAGCAGGCACACTTCTTGAAACCGCTGTCTCTGACGAAAACGGCAGGATCACTTTCAAAAAGGATTACCCGTTTGCAGTTTATGAGGTAAAGGAACTGGAAGCGCCGAAAGGCTATGTTTCCAGTGGGGAAGTCATTACTTTTGAGACGGAGTACCAGGGACAGCATGAAGCAGTTGCAGAGTACAGCAGCGAATTTCTGAATGAGCCTACAACCTTTGAATTTACAAAGGAGGATATTGCAAGCGGCGCAGAGCTTTCCGGTGCGATGCTTACCGTCATTGACAAGGACGGCAGCGTGGTTGACAGATGGACTTCCGTGGCAGAAGAAGCCCATGTGATCAAGAGATGTAGGACGGATTTTGCGGACATTCAAAATAAAAATGAATGTGGAGGAAACAGACAATGGCAAAGACGATTTTTGAGGAACTGGGCGGCAAATATGAACGGCAAGGCGATTACTTACTACCGTGCTTGACTGTACCCGCCGAAGAAGAACAGCCGATAGGCACATGGGGACGGCGGCATCTGGACTATCTGAAGCAGTACCACAAAGTTACATACACCAATCTGCTCACAAGCGGCAGGCTGAACACTTACCTTGCCGACATCGACAGGCAGGCGCAGGAACGCTTTGAAAGGCTCATAGAGGGCATGAAACAGGCGCAGGGCATAACGGAACAGCTAAAGGAAGAAAACGCCTTAGAATGGACAGGGCGACACAATAATGTGTGGGCTTGTGCACGGGAAGTTGTGGAAAGGGAAATCATATATTCATATATTTATATATTGCAAATAATAATCAGGGGCAAGGATATTTCCTTGCTCCCTCTGTATATAAAATGTTGAATAAAATGGTATATCTTTATGAAATCTTCAAAACTGTACAGTACCCTTTTCCTATCAAAATCAAGAAAGGAAATGAACACTATGGATTTCATATTGAAAACAACAAATCTTAGTAGGAATTTTGGAAAACATTCAGCTGTAACGGATGTATCAATCCACGTACGGGAAAAAAGTGTTTACGGACTATTAGGTCCGAACGGGGCAGGAAAATCTACAATCCTAAAGATGGTAACAGGTATGCTCCGTCCAACATCTGGCATGATTGAATTTGCCAGCCATGCATGGAACAGACAGGACTTAAAGCATATTGGGGCTTTGATAGAAAATCCCCCTTTATATGAAAATTTGACGGCATTTGAAAATTTAAAAGTAAGGACTATTTTGTTAGGTTTACCAGAGCAGCGAATAAATGATGTATTAAAAATTGTAGATTTGCAAAATACAGGAAAGAAAAAGGCAGGACAATTCTCAATGGGAATGAAACAGCGGTTGGGGATTGCAATAGCATTGCTGAATCATCCATCTTTGTTAATTCTGGATGAGCCAACAAACGGATTAGACCCGATTGGTATCGGAGAATTGCGAAACTTAATCCGTTCATTTCCACAGCAAGGGATAACAGTTATATTGTCAAGTCATATTCTTTCGGAGGTACAGCTTATTGCAGATGACATAGGCATTATTGCAAACGGTACGCTTGGATATGAAGGTGAAATGCAGCGTAGTGGAAATCTTGAGGAACTGTTTCTCAAAGTCGTTGAAGAAAGCAGGAGGTAACAGGATGAAAAAATATATACGCTCCGAATGGATGAAACACAGACGGACTTTTGTAATGAAACTTCTTATCCTTGCCCCTGTTATTACGCTGCTTATGAATGTGTTTGCACCAATGTGGTATCAGCAAAATTCATTTAACTGGTGGTATATTTTGCTTTTCCCAGGCTGCCTTACTTTGCTTTGTACAATATGCGAGCAGCGGGACGGGGGAAAGATGAAATACAGAAGCCTTATTCCTCTTTCCATAAAGCTTGAAAATGTCTGGATTGCAAAAGCGACTGTTATATTGCTTTTTGACATTGCAGCAAATTTAGTATTCTTAAGTTTGAATATGCTTGGCGGCGTGGCAGTTTTCCTTATTTACGAAATTCCAATCAGTATATCGCTGATTCAGGCTACAGCGGGCATCTTTTGTATTATTGTGGCATCTATGTGGGAAATACCAGTCTGCTTGTGGCTGTCGAAAAAGGTTGGTGCATTTGCAACAGTTGTGATAAATGCAGGAATAGGCTCATTCTTAGGGGTAGCACTGGCGAATACTAAGTTTTGGATTTTTTGCCCGTATAGTTGGATATCCCGTTTAATGGTTCCTGCAATTGGGATATTGCCAAACGGTGTACCTGTTTCTGAAGAAGCAGGTAATTTACCAGTGCCAGTTGCGATGATTGTTTTAGCATTACTGTTTTCCGTGATACTAAGTTTCACTTTGCTAAGGCTCAGTGCTAAAAGTTTTTCACAGCAGGAGGTAAAATAGTGAGAACAATATTAAGGTGTATAAGAGCGAATTGTCTTAAAACGAAGCGTTCTATACTGAATGTTATTTATGTACTTGTCCCTTTTGTATTGGCTTTGGCATTTGCAGGCTATTTTCATATTTCAAATTGGGACAGGACACTTAAGATAAGTGCTTTTCTTGAAATGATGGGTATCATATATCCGTTTTTGATTGGAATCACCGTGGGAATCATTGCACAGCAGGAAAGTCGGGCAGGACAGTATCAATTTATATTGAGTGCTGTCCCGTCAAGGGTAAGCGTTTATATCGGGGAAATATGTTTCTTACTGATAAATTCCTTATTATTTTGTGTAGTTGCTGTTGCCTGTTTTTCACTCCTTTTTCCGTTTGCTTCCATAAATGGCTGCATTCAGATTATAGGGCTTCTGCTTTTAGGTACTGCCCCTATATATCTGATACATTTCCTGTGTGCTTTCATGTTTGGTAAAAGTGCTTCTATGGGGCTTGGAATAGCAGGAAGTTTATTGGCGGCAATTATGCTCACGGGTTTAGGGGATATATGTTGGCAATATATTCCGTGGGCGTGGAGCGTCCGCTTTATGGATTTCTGGTGTCTTTCTGTCACGGACAGGAATGCTTATTTGCAGAGTTGCAATTCATTTTACGGTGGGATTATAATAAATGTAATGGTGGTGCTTGTGTTGTTTGCTATCGGCATTATTTGGATTAAGTTATGGGACGGAGGAAAAGAAAATGATTAAGAAAATGCTGTTGGTATGTGTATGTCTGATAGCTTTAAGTGTCTGTTTCACGGGCTGCAATAACAATCAAATATTGGATACGGCTGATAAGAATAATACGCTGAATGACACTCTTCCAAAATATGAGCTGAATACTGCTGATTATACGGAGATAAGCTTTGACGGAAAGACATACGCCATTACAGAAAGAACAACAAAAGCTTCTGATTTAGGTGAAGAAATTGGGCAGGTTTCTCAAAACATCACAACGGTTGAAGGAGATAAATTGCGGTATGGATATGTTTATATGCTTGAGGGAACAACGGATATTGCAGTAAATATCAATGAAAAATATTTTATTGCAGAATTGACAGATAAATAAAGGAGGATTTAAATTGGCACGGTTGTTGGTAATTGACGATGAAAAAGCCATTCTTGACTTAGTTAAGAATGGCTTGGAAAAAGATGGTCATATTGTTGCTATATGTGGAAGTGCAACGGATGTTGCGGTAGACCGCTTGAAAGATTACGATTTGATTTTGTTAGATATTATGATGCCAGATGTTGATGGATTCATGTTTTGCAAAAAAATCCGAGGGCTTGTGGATTGTCCGATTCTGTTTCTTACTGCAAAGGTTTTGGAAACAGACATCATCTACGGGTTAGGATTAGGGGCTGATGATTATATTACAAAACCTTTTCGAATAGGAGAACTGAGAGCCCGTGTTTCTGCCCATCTGCGGCGGGAAAGGCGGGAGCATCATAACACTTTAGGATTTGAGCAGGAAATCAAGTTTGATTTGTCCTCAAAGGAACTATCTGTAAAAGGGGAAAAAATCAGCTTAACCAAAAGTGAATATGAGATTTGCGAGTATTTAGCCAGAAACAGCGGACAGGTATTCACAAGGGAACAGATTTATGAAGCGGTCTTTGGGTTTGACGGTGACAGTGATGATTTGACAATCGCAACACATATAAGAAATATCCGCAGTAAACTGGCGGGATACGGCATTGCTCCGATTAATACAGTCTGGGGGGTTGGATACAGATGGGAAAGGCAAAATTGATTTCATTGCAAAAAGTTTTCTGGAGATTTTTAATCATTTTGATATCAGGTCTGTTCCTGTCAGTGGCACTTCCCTTCCTGCTTCTTGCACTGGCTTCAAGTGCAGGGTATGTGACCTATGCCAATAATGCGGAACATTCCGTGCAAAAAATATCTCCAATCATTGCTGCAGCTCCAGATATTACAAAAGTTGCCATCCCATCCTATTGTGAATATTTAATACTTGATACAGATTACAACATCCTTTATACAAATATGGATGTAACAGAACAGAGCAATGCATTAAAATTTGCAAAAACTGGAGAAAACAGTGACCTCACAAGCAGGACGCAATATCAATTCATACCGAGGGAAGAAGAATATTGTGTATTAAAATATTATGTAGGCTCACAGTATAAAAGTGACTGGATGCAGAAATATTTACCCGCCCCCGAAACCCTGTTGTTGATGCTCATAGGAATCAACTGCATTGCCGTTTGCGTTTTTTTGACGCTGCGATATTCCAAAAAGCTGAAAGTACAGTTAGCACCGTTGACTATGGCTACAGAACAAATTCAGTATCAGAATCTTGACTTTGAAGTGGGAAGTTCCGAAATAAGCGAGTATAACGCAGTACTGTACTCCATTTCAAAAATGAAAGACAGTTTAAAATCATCTTTAGAGCAGCAATGGAAAATAGAACAATTACAAAGAGAACAGATTGCAGCACTTTCCCATGATTTGAAAACACCTTTGACAGTAATTCAAGGCAATATAGATTTAATAAGCGAAACAAAGCTTGATGATGAACAACAGTTGTATGCGAAGTATATTACAGAAAGTTCGGAACAGATGCAGTTGTATATTAGAACCTTAATTGATATATCCCAGACGGTTACGGGGTATCAGCTGCATTTAGAAGATATTGACCTAATTAAATATATGAAGCGGATTGAATCGCAGGCAAATTCATTGTGTATTATAAATGGGATATGTCTGCACATGGAAATAGGAACAAGTGAAGGATATTTCAAAGCAGATAAATTGTTGTTGGAACGGGCAATTATGAACGTCATTCACAATGCGTTAGACTATTCGCCACAAGGAGGAAACCTTTATGTAACAGCACAGAAAGCTGACGGATTTCTGAAAATATCTGTAACCGATGAAGGAGATGGCTTTACTCCCGAAACATTGCATCATGCAAAGGAACAGTTTTTTATGGGAAACAGAAGCCGAAATTCAAATCTGCATTTTGGTCTGGGACTTTATATTACAAACACTATTGTTACTCAGCATAATGGACAGCTCATATTAGAAAATTCTTCTGAAACAAAAGGCGGACAAGTCACAATTAAAATTCCATATTAGAATTTCATGGGCGATGCAAATAGTATCGCTCATTATTTTTAATCTTTATGAAATCTTCAAAAATAGCCTGTACTATTTTGAAAGTGAAAGGATGAAATGAAATGTTGCCCACCAAACAAAAAAAACGATGTTTCGGTGAGCCGATTTGCCGTGCTTTGAACACTCTCCGACTTCGCTTTTTGGAGTTTGGAGAGATTTTTTATGTCCTTTTTTCGGGCGGTCATCCATCTGCTCATACAAAGTAAAGTTTATCAATACATAGCATATCGGGGATTAACAGGAAGCCAGTTAAAAAAATCCCTGCCTATGCAACGCTACTTCTCACCATGAAACCAGAAGTAGAATCTCCACTTAACAGAATATATATCTCCTATAACCGTAGAGGTCACAGAGCCTTTGCGGTTTTTCTTTTGTCGTTTTTTATCGGAATGTGCCGCAGGGCTGTTTCTGCTGTTGGCTGTCGTTCGCCGCTCTCTCCATCTGGATTAGTTTTACGGCTGTTAAACTGCAATCTTCTTGACTTAAAGGTCAAGAAGCAGCGCAGGCAGAAGCCTGCTTAATTCAGATGGGAGGTACTTACGGTGAAGTATACACCAAGAAAAGTATATATCAAAGAAAATAACGTCTATGTGGAGTTATCCTACACGGACTTTTGCCGCCGCAGGCAAGCCGACCAGAGTTACATGGACAAGCTGTTTATCCCCGTGCAGGGTTGCCTGCTTGAAGTCGTGCGGGAACAGTACACGGATTTCTATCGGGATAAAGAACGGTGGCGTTATCTGAAAAAACTGGACACAAACCACAGCCTTCTGTCATTGGAAAGATTTACGGAAAGTGAGGGAAATGTGATTGACTTCGTTGTTGATGAAGCGGTGGACGTTGCAGAAACCGTTATCCATGCGGCGATGGTGGACAGGCTGAAATCCGCCCTGCCCTTATTGTCAGGCAGTGAACAGGCATTGATAAACGCAATCTTCTTTGAGGAACTTTCCGAGAGGGAAGTCGGGTTGCGGTTAGGCGTGACACAGAGCGTTGTGAACAAGCGCAAAGCCAAAATCCTTGCGAAGCTGAGAAAGATAATGGAAAACAAAATTTAAGGCGTTCAGCCCCCTTGTTTTTTCCTTTGGGAAAATGAGGGGGCTTTTCCCTGCCCTCTCAATCAATTCTGATTGGAGGAAATAAGGATGGCATACAACCACGGACGGGAGGACAGGAAATGGCGTATCTGGAAAGAAGCCGAGGAAAAAATTCTGCGTGAGTGCGGCGTTGATGAAGCAACCATTGAGCAAATCCGCACAGACGACAGGGCAGATTTTAATTCCAACAGGCGGTTTTACCGATGGGCGAGCGACTTCGGCGAATACCTTGAGGGCATGGCGGACAGGGAGAAGCAGGCGGAGGTAAAGTCTGTTTCTGATTTACTGGACGAGATTGAGAACGAAACTCTGTACCTTGCCTTAATCACGGTGGACAGGCGCACGTTACAAATTGTCCTGCTGAAAATGCAGGGCTATTCCACAAAGGAGATTGCCCCGCTTGTGCATTTAACGGCAGGGGCTATTTATGCGAGGTTAAACCATCTGCGGAAGAAGCTGCGGAAAATTTTATAAGCGTCTCATATATCCTGCTTTCCTATGGGCTATCGGGTGGGGAGAGAAAAACTCTCTCCTACTTTTTAGCAGGAGGAAAGGAAATGGCATACGGGGCAAAGACATACACGCTTCGGGAGGAATCCACGGAAAGCGGCAAAAGGTATTTTATCAGCTTTAAGGACGGGCAGGGGGAACACCACAAACTGGAAGTGTCAGAACAATTATTCATTGAATTTCGGCAGATGGAACGCAGGAACAGGAACCTTCAGCAATGGAACCAGCGGCACAGGGAGTTTAACGAGGTGTGGGACGAAACGCTTTACAGACGTGCGTTGCGTGTTCCTAAAACGCTTGATGAAAGCATGATTGAAAAAGAACGGAATGAACTGTTTTACAAAGCGGTTGCCCGGCTGCCAGAGATACAAAGGCGGCGTTTCCTGCTCTATACGAGTATGATTTCAATTTTTACCAAATCGGCGAAATGCAGCATTGCACCGCTTCCGCTGTCCAGAAGTCTGTTTCGGTTGCAAGGGAGAAAGTCAAGGCAGAAATGAGGAAGTATCTCCAACCGTGACCGCCACCATCCGAAAAAGAAATCCGTTTTGCGTGGGATTGGCGGCATTACATACTCTCACTTTTTCCGTGGGAGTAGAAGAAATTGTTCGGACAGTTGAAACTCGATGTACGGGAGATATTAAGTACACT
>CANSYK010000037.1 GCA_947651225.1 uncultured bacterium
ATGCACAGGCTCGGCATTGACGATGTGTGCGGCAATGATATTAACGAAGTGTCGGGTGGACAGCTTCAGAGGGCTTGTATCTGTCGCAGTATGATAAACAATCCCAAGATGATCTTTGCCGATGAGCCGACAGGCGCATTAAACCGTGCAAGCTCTGATGAGGTTATGAATGAGCTGCTCTCCCTCAATCGTGACGGTACAACGATCATGTGCGTGACCCACGATCCGAAGGTTGCCGCCAAGTGCAGCAGGGTTCTTTACATTGTGGACGGCGGTATCGTCGGTGAAAAAGAAATGGAACATTTTGACGGTGGTGACAAGGAGCTTCGTGATCGTGAAAGAGAGCTGAACAACTGGCTTATGGAACAAGGCTGGTGATACTTGCAAAAAGCAATTTTCAAACACGTTCTAGCAAGGAAACCATGACGGCACAGCCGGATGGTTTTTCGCAGAATGTTTAGAGTAGCCGTGAATAGTAACGTAACAGACCGGGATTCAGAAATGCACTGGCTCCCAGCTTGTAAAATCGGGAGGTTTATGCTAGTATGGAGATACAAAAACGGAAGGGAAAGCAGGTGGGAAGATTGACAGCGACGGAACAGCAATATCAGGAAGATTTACAGCGTTTAAGAGGTTTACGACCAATCGATGATGATTTCATGCGTTGTCTTTTTAAAGATAATATTCCACTGGCTGAATTTGTGTTACGCATTATCACTGATAAACCGGATTTAATTATTACTGATTGTGAAACACAGAAGGATATGAAAAGACTTGCTGGGGCACGTTCTATCTGTCTGGACGCATATGGAATGGATTCAGTCGGAAAAAAATATGATTTGGAAGTCCAGAGGCAGGACGAGGGAGCAGACCCACACAGGGCAAGATACCATTCAAGTGTAATGGATATAGAGAATCTCCATTCTGGTCAGGAATTTAAAGAATTGCTGGACACATATATAATTTTTATTATTGAAAAAGATTTTTATGGTCAGGGCGAAGCGGTTTATGCGATTGAGAGAATCAACCTTGCAACGGGTAAATCTTTTGAAGATGGGGAGCATATCCTTTATGTGAATGGTGAATATCGTGGAAAATCTGATATAGGAAAACTCATGCACGATTTTAACTGTACCCAAGCAGCTGATATGAATTTTGAACTGATGGCAGAACGAACAAGATATTTGAAAGAAAACCCGAAAGGAGTTCAAGAAATGTGTAAAATGATGGAGGATATGAGAAAAGAATCTTTGAAAGAGGTTGCTAAAAGAATGTTAGCAGATGGAATGTTGACACTTGAAAAAATTGCGGAATATGCAGGGCTTCCGCTTGATGAGGTAAAAAAACTGAAGGCTGATAAAACATTCTAATTATTAGTAAAACAAATATTGAATAATAGGCAGGTGGTTGGTTACTGCCTGCCGTGTTTATGATAAATCTTAGAAATACTATATTTTTGATTGGAAAGTAGTTTATATTGTTCTTTAACTGTAAAAAAGATGAAATACTTGCAAATAGGCTTTTTAGGGGAAAAGATTTATTTTAGGAGAGGCTCCCTATGAGTAGGAACAGGGCAGAAGATGTTAAGGTAAGATTTGTAGGAGGTGGTCTTATTGACCGATATTCTGATCGTAGAAGACGATAAGGAACTGGCCGGCTTGCTGACGGATTTCCTGCGTGATGAGGGTTATGCTGTGTCAAGCGTGGAAAGCGGAGAGCGTGCCGTACAGCTCTTTGAACGATATGGCGCAAGGCTTGTGGTGCTTGACATCAATCTCCCCGATGTGAACGGCTTTGCAGTCTGCTCCAAACTTCGGGAAAATGCGGATACTCCTATACTGATTGTAAGTTCAAGGACGGGCAAGGAGGATAAGCTGAATGGCTTTGGCCTGGGTGCTGATGATTATATTGAAAAGCCCTATGACATTGATATTCTTATCGCTAAGATCAAGGGGATATTTAAACGGCGGTATCAGCGTGATATGTTGTCGGCAGATGGTGTGACACTCAACCTTGTAGATAAAACAGCAGTCATCGACGAAAAATCTGTAGAACTGCCTGCAAAGGAATTTGACCTGTTGGCGCTTCTAATCGAGAATCAGGGCAAAGCTCTGAAAAAAGAGTACCTGTTTAGCACTGTCTGGGGCAGCGACAGCGATTCGGAGCTGCAAACGCTCCATGTGCATATCAACCGCCTTCGCCAGAAACTTGGTGATGATCCTAAGAATGCAAAGCGTTTGCTTACTGTCTGGGGTGTGGGGTATAAGTTTGTATGAAGGCTTTCAAAAGATTGTGTATTGCAGTGATAATTGTATTTTTTTTGCTGGCGGCGGTATTGAATCTATTTCTTATGGGAGCGAAAGACAGAAATGAAGGCATCTATCGTGTTGAAGCCAAGCAGCTTGCAGATGAGATAGCGGAAACAGGCAATTATGAGCTTAAAAAATATCCTCACATTACGGGCGTGTTCAAGGCTGATGACTGCGAACTGTACACCTCCAATGAGCATTATCTGATCATAGAAGCAGGTGGCATGTTGTATCGTGTGGAGTATATTGTCGGAAACGGACAGCACAGCATTGTGGCAATAAACTGTGTATTTGGTGCGCTGTTCCTGCTGATGATTGGTCTTTTGTATTATATCTGGAGGCATATCATCGTGCCATTTGGCAGGTTGAACGATGTTCCGCAGGAGCTTGCAAGGGGCAATCTTGCTGTCCCGATACCAGAGGAAAAAAGCCGTTTCTTTGGAAAATTTACATGGGGTGTGAATCTCTTGCGTGAGAGTATCGAGGACAGCCGTAAAAAAGAAATCACGATGCAGAGGGACAAAAAACTCTTGCTGCTTTCCCTTTCCCACGACATCAAAACACCTTTGTCGGCAATCAAGCTCAATGCAAAGGCACTTGCCAGAGGATTATACAAGGATGAGGAAAAGCGACGTGCTGGCGCTGAGAGCATCAATACCCGTGCAGATGAGATAGAGCGTTTTGTTAGCGAGATTACCAAGGCGGCAAGCGAGGACTTTATGAGTTTTGAAGTCACACAAGGAGAGGCTTTCTTAAGCGATATCATCACAAGGATAAATGCGAGATATGCTCCCCAGCTTGCCATGTCGGAGACGGAGTTTGCGATTCAGAAATATAATGACTGCATTCTTTCCTGCGACCCTGACCGCCTTGCAGAGTGCCTGCAAAATCTGATCGAAAATGCGATCAAATACGGTGACGGCAGACGAATTGAGATTAGCTTTGATAAAATGGACGGCTGTGAGCTTATCACGGTATCAAATACAGGTTGTACGCTTGAAGCGAAAGAACTGCCGCAGATATTCGAGAGCTTTCATCGTGGAAATAATGCGGACAGGGTGCAGGGTAACGGGCTTGGACTTTTCATATGCCACAGGCTGATGGGGCTTATGAATGGAGAGGTATATGCTGATATTCGTGATGAATGCTTTTATATAACGCTTGTTGCCAAAATGGTGTAAAGCAATAACTGCTTGCTGAGAGGGAGATTTTGCAGGAGCTGTTTGGAGACATTGGAAACACACAGAGGAATGTAAAGAGATGATTGAATTATTAAAAATAAGAGAAAATAAAAATATAGCAAAGCAGGCAGCAAACTGGTTTCACCAAAAATGGAATATTCCATTAAGTGCATATCAGGAAAGCATTTGTGAATGTTTGAAAAATGAAAAAGTTGTGCCACAATGGTATCTGGCAATGGATAATCATGTGATTGTTGGGGGATTGGGTGTAATTGAAAATGACTTTCATAACCGGAAGGATTTAACACCAAATGTGTGTGCTGTTTATGTTGAGGAAAATTATCGTTGTCAGGGTATTGCCGGAAAATTACTGCAATATGTATGTGATGATATGAAGGAACAAGGAATTAATACGCTTTATCTTGTTACAGATCATGCTTTTTTTTATGAAAAATATGGATGGGAATTTTTGTGTATGGTTCAGGGGGATGGAGAGCCTGATTTAGCAAGAATGTACATACGTCAATTATAGTAAACGCATGTATTTTATGCGTTTACTATATAATCAAATTTGGCTTTTTGTATGGAGGAAAACGTAAATGTTTACATATCAAATCAGTTTCCACGCCGTAATCGTTTTGTGTTATAATGTTTTATGTGATTTGTTTCTCTCATTTTCCCTGATCAGAGTTCATAATGCCCTGAGGGAAAATATTTCCCTTAAAAATCATCAAATCACAATCGGAATTGTATAGGAAGGTGAAAAATGGAGAATTGGAGAGAACATTTGAAAGATAAGCCAGTGAAATACTGGATTCGGACTGAAACTGAGGAAATAGTAAAGGAAAAATCAGTTGACAGAAAACGGTTTTGTGAATATTCAAAAACAAAATACCAAAAGATTATAAATAGATTTTATTATGCATTTGTAGATTATAAGAAGTATCCAAAAGTTGAACTAAGTTATTGCTGGCTACATTTTAGGCAGGAACTGAAGGAAATAGATTGTGTTAGTGAAACGATTGGTTGGGAACATATGCTTGCAAAATTAAAAGAACGGTTGTCTTATGATTGGAATAAAAAGATTTATTTAATTCTTTCCGATGGTTGGGTTTATGAAGGATATATAGATAATGTAATTGATGTACTGAATGAAGTTGATGGACTGTTGGATGATTTTTATATTGTTACTCCGCAATTTGATAAATTTGCAGCATATTCTGATGACGGCCAGTGCTTAGTTTTTTATGAAAAGTAGTAACGTTATAACAATTCGTCATTTTTCGACATATGCATTGACCGGAGTATGTCCATATCCTATAATAGTTTCAATACATAGGGCATGAAAAGCTGCTGTTTTACTATTTCAGCATTTCAATAACAGGGTTATGTGAAGAAGTAAGGGGGAATATTTATGAAGAAGAAAGTGATTGCGCTTATTATCAGTTTATCTGTAATTATTTCGCCAATGCCATCTGTTTCAGGCAGTTCTATGGCAGAGGCAGCACAAAAGGTTTACTATGTTCCAGGTTCAAGCTATGCTTATCATAGTTCTAAGGACTGCAGGTCATTGCGGAGAAGCAAAAATATAAAAGCAATTACAATCAAAAAGGCTAAAGCGCTTGGGTTGAAAAAGTGTAAAATTCGCGGCTGTTGGTGAAAAATTGTGGGATTCGGTTTGATGGAAGGGAACAATGCTATTATGTATGTGATTTTTCATCAAATGGCACATTTGCAGGAGGAAGGCGGAAACTGGAAAAGAATCAATGGATTAGGGTGGAGAGGGATACCCTGATTCAGCTTGCAAATGATAAGTGTTCGTTTATGTTGATATAAGGACAGGGATTATGCAAAGCAAATTAACATTTTGCTTTGCATAATTTTTTTTCGTGTTCTGTGAAATTATCATACATTAGTGAATTTCCATTTTTTCACATAAAGGTAGTCCAAATTCTTTGCAAAGGGAAACTCCAAGTGCTTCTGCTTCAGAATTTAAAAGCTGTTCTGGAGCATGGGCATCAATGCCAAGTATGGCGGAGTTTCCAACCTTTTGCGCAATGGACAGAAAGCGTCTGGAGGTGTAGTTCCGGTGTGTCCAAAGTCCAAGAAGATTTATTTCAACAGGAATGTCTTTTTCTTTCAGATAAGTACAAAGCTGTATCATATGTTTTTCATAAATTTCATCTGGCCCTGTGTAGTTAATCAGGTCAGGGTGGGCTATATAGAGGTATTTTCCGGTCTGCATACCCTGTATTGTGCGTTCTACATAAAGTTGAAGCATGGCTTCGTCTGTGGTTGGCATACCAGTATAGCAGGAATCGGTTTCTGTTCCTAAAAAATGCTGCCCCATAATTAAATAATCCAGAGGGTAGTCTGAAAAAAGAGCTTCTTGTGCATTATTCAGGGAGATATCATATTCTGCTTCAAAGCCGATATATATAGTGAGATCTTTTTGATACTCTTTTCTTAATGTTTCAAGAGAGTAAAAATAATTATCTAAATCGGATGGAGTCATGCGGATATTGGAAACATAATCACCTGGGAAAGGCCATGGGCAGTGATCAGAAAAGCCAAGGATTTTTATGCCTGCCTGAATGGCAGCTTCTACATATTCTCTGTCTTCGCCATTTGCATGTTGACAGCGTGCAGTATGCGTATGATAATTTGCTAACATAAGTAAACCTCCTAAAGTGTATATAAATTCTTGCGGTTTATCCTGTTAATTAGTATAATAAAGAAAGCTTATAAATGCAATATCATTGTAATGGCTGCGAATGGTAACTATCAAAAATAATCCAGCACAGGGGGAATAGGTTGTGTTTGATATAGAAGAGGAGTTAAAGAAGCTTCCGGCAAAGCCAGGGGTTTATCTGATGCATGACAAAAAAGATGCGATTATCTATGTGGGAAAGGCAATCAGTTTAAAGAACCGTGTGCGGCAGTATTTTCAGTCAAGTCGCCGTGTGACACCTAAGATTCAGCAGATGATTTCACACATTGACCATTTTGAATATATTATTACCGATTCTGAAGTCGAGGCTCTTGTCCTGGAAAATAACCTGATCAAGGAATATATGCCAAAATATAACACGATGCTTAAAGATGACAAGACATATCCATTTATCAGGGCGACGATTTATGAGGATTATCCAAGACTGATTTATTGTAGGGAGCAAAAGCGTGACAAGTCAAAATATTTTGGGCCATTTACAAGTCCAGGGACGGCAAAAAATGCAATTGAAATGGCACAGAAGATTTATCATGTCCGAACCTGTAACCGGGTTCTTCCAAGAGATGAAGGGAAAGCAAGGCCTTGCCTGAATTATCATATCAAACAATGTGATGCGCCATGCCAGGGAAATATTTCCAAAGAGGAGTACCGCAAAAAGTTTGACAAGGCGTTGAAGCTTTTGGAGGGGGATTACCATGAGGTGATTCAGATTTTGCAGGAAAAAATGGAAAAGGCCGCACAGAATTTGCAGTTTGAAGAAGCGGCAGAATATCGTGATTTAATGGAAAGTGTGAAAAAGGTTGAGATACGTCAGAAAATTACGGATTTTGGAGGAGTGGACAGAGATATTATTGCAGTAGCGGCTGCGGCGCAGGAAGCGGTGGTGCAGGTCTTTTTTGTAAGAGAAGGAAAACTGATTGGAAGGGATCATTTTCACCTGAATGGGGTGGAAGGAGATACTAACGATGAAATTTTACAATCCTTTGTGAAGCAGTTTTATGCAGGAACACCTTTTATTCCTCGTGAAGTCATGGTAGAATATGAGATACAGGATTCCAATCTAATTGAAGAATGGTTGACACAGCGAAGAGGAAATAAAGTCAGTGTACTGGTTCCAAAGAAGGGACAGAAGGAACGCCTGATGGAACTGGCACATAAAAATGCGGCATTGATACTGACGCAGGACAGTGAAAAAATTCGCAGAGAAGAGGAGCGGACAGCGGGAGCAATGGAGCAGATTTGCGGCTGGCTTGGAATTTCGGGCGTTACAAGGATAGAATCATATGATATTTCCAATATCAATGGATTCCAGTCGGTTGGTTCTATGGTTGTATTTGAAAATGGAAAACCGAAAAAGAGTGATTATCGCAAATTCCGCATTCAGACAGTGCAGGGACCGGATGATTACGCAAGTATGCAGGAAGTATTGTCAAGACGTTTCCGCCATGGTCTGGAAGAAAGGCAGGAACTTGGGGAGAAAGAATGGGAAGATACTTTGGGCAGCTTTACCCGTTTTCCAGATTTAATTATGATGGATGGTGGAAAGGGACAGGTTCATATTGCGGAGCAGGTATTAGAAAGTCTTGGACTTTTGATTCCAGTTTGTGGTATGGTAAAGGATGACAAGCATCGTACACGGGGATTGTATTTTCAGGATGGAGAGATGCCGATTGAGGTAAACAGTGAAGGATTTCATCTGATGACACGAATTCAGGATGAAGTTCATCGGTTTGCGATAGAATATCATCGTTCTTTACGGAGTAAGGCGCAAGTAAAATCTGTGCTGGATGATATACCAGGGATTGGGCCGGCAAGAAGAAAAGCGCTGATGCGGCATTTTAAAGAGCTGGGAAAAATCCGTAGTGCTTCTGTAGAAGAATTGATGGAGGCGGATTCCATGAATGAAGGGGCAGCAAGAAGTGTTTATGAGTTTTTCCGTCAAAAGCCAAAAGAAAAGGAAAGCGATTCCGAAGGAAAATAACCGTAAATAGTAACGTTGTTCCATAGCAGTAAAATGAATTTTTATGGAGGGTGATTATGCAAAAAGGAACGTATAGTGTATCATTAAAAAGTTTGATTGAACATTTTGAACTGGAGAACTGTACACCGGAGATTGATGTAGAAAAAGTATTAGTTACACAGACCGATGTGAACCGTCCGGCATTACAGTTAGCGGGATATTTTGATTATTTTGATTCCAGCAGAATTCAGATGATTGGCCATGTGGAGCATACCTATATGCAGCAGAAAGGGCTTGATTACAGCGTAGCGATGATGGAGAGGATTATGGCGGGAAGTGAAGATACTCCAAAGCCTCCTTGCATTATTTTCTGCCGTGAAATCTGGATTGAAGACAAATTTGTTGAACTGGCGATAAAATATAATGTGCCTCTTTTACGTACGGATAAAGAAACTTCTTCTTTTATGGCAGTATTAATTCGTTGGTTAAATGCAGAACTGGCACCAAGAATTTCGGTCCATGGAGTTTTGGTAGACATTTATGGGGAAGGTGTTTTAATCATGGGTGAAAGCGGAATTGGTAAATCGGAGGTTGCTCTGGAACTGATTCACCGTGGACACCGTCTGGTTTCTGATGACGTGGTAGAAATTAAAAGGGTAAGTGATGCTTCCTTGATTGGTTCAGCGCCAGATATTACACGCCATTTTATTGAGCTGCGAGGAATCGGGATTATTAACGCAAAGGCTTTGTTTGGTGTGGAAAGTGTCAAAGATGAGCAGGAAATTAATATGGTGATTAAGATTGAGGAATTTAACAAAGACCAGAATTATGATCGTATGGGGCTGGATGAACAATACATTGAATTTTTAGGCAATAAAATTGTATGTCATTCTGTACCAATTCGTCCAGGACGTAATTTGGCTATTATCTGTGAATCCGCCGCTGTAAACCACAGACAGAAGAAAATGGGGTATAATGCAGCATTGGAGTTATATAACCGTGTTACAAGTAACCTCACAGGAAATAAAGAAGAATAAATACAATCCTGAAAGGGGGAGGAGAAGAATATGTTATTTTTAAAAGCAGATGATTTAAAAACTGGTATGAGGCTGGCAAAACCAATCTATAATAAGAATGGAGTCATGCTTTATGAACGTAATTCTAAATTGACTAATCAGGGTATTGTCAGTATTCATAATTTTGGATTGATTGGGGTATACATATTAGAGCCAGCAGAGCCTGTGCCGCCTATGACGGAGGATGATATTGCTTTTGAGCGGTTCCAGGCAATGTCTGTATTTGCGATCAAGGAGATATTGGATGCGATTTCCAAGCAGAAGGAGCCAAAAAATATGTATCCATTCGCCAATCAGGTAATCAAGCAGTATGGAACTCTTCATCACAAGATTAATTTTGTGCAGAATTTAAGAAGTGCGGAAGATGCGGTCTATAAACATGCGTTAAATACTGCTATATTATGTGCTCTAATTTCCAAGCAGTTAAAGCTGGAGTTTAAAAAACAGCTTGATGTAGTCGTGGCGGGAATTCTATACGATATTGGGGAGCTTCTTGTGCCGCTTTCCTTGCGGAAAATGAAATCATCTGAAATGGATGATGAGACAAGGGATAAAATATATACGTATCGCATTGCAGGATACCAGCTTTTAAATAAGTTCTATGATTTGGACCCGAATGTCAGACGGACTGCTACACTCGGATGTAAAGAATTGTACCAATTGAGCAGTGATGAAGAGGAAGCTGTAGATATCAAGGTGCAAGAAGTGGAGATTTTAAAGGTAGCCGCTGTGTTTGACAATATGACAGCTATGAAATATGAGGAAGAGCCGCTTTCTGAGATTTCAGCCTTGCGGTATCTGCAGGACAAGAAAAACGGATTTGACCAGGATGTAGTGGTTGGGTTAGTAAATAGTATAAATATTCTGAATCCGGGTGTATGTGTTGAATTGAGCAATGGCGACCGAGGCCTTGTCATTGCGGAAGGCTCGCTTGATATTTTAAAACCATTTGTTCTGTCATTTAAAGACAATCAGGTATTGAATCTTGCAGATGATAGGGTTTCGTCTGAAATACAGATTGTAGATATTATGAAGACGATGGATAACCGTCATGTAGTGAATAGTGATCTGCTGGCAACTTATCAGGGCAATGGGCTGGCTATGGGACAGAAAAGAGATAAGAAACATTTTTAGGAGATTGTTATGTACATTATCGTGGGACTTGGAAATCCAGAGCGGAAATACAATGGAACAAGACATAATATTGGCTTTTCTGCCATTACTTCACTGGCAGATGCGAACAATATTTCTGTTGATACCAAAAAGCATAAAGCGTTGATTGGTAAGGGCGTTATCGCAGGGCAGAAAGTAATTCTTGCAGAACCTCTTACTTATATGAACCTGAGTGGAGAAAGTGTGCGTGAGTTAGTTGATTACTATAAAATCGACCCGGCGGAAGAGCTGATTGTAATTTATGATGATGTTGACTTAGAACCAGGCAGGCTGCGCATTCGTGCAAAAGGGAGCGCAGGAGGCCACAATGGTATTAAAAATATTATTTCCCATCTGGGAAGTCAGGAATTTATGAGGATTCGAATTGGTGTTGGCGAAAAACCAAAAGGCTGGAATCTGGCAGATTATGTTCTTGGCAGATTTCCAAAAGAGGAAGAGCCGATTATCAGGGAAGCGTTAGAAAAGGTAGCAGAAGCCTGCAGTGTTATTATGACGCAGGACATCAATGCTGCAATGAATCAATTTAATTAAAGGAATGGTGGAAACGTGGAAACATTATTAGCACCATTGCAGGAAATCAATGCATATAACAGTGTCAGGGATTGCATGAAAAAGAAAAAATTTCCTCTGCATATTTCGGGTTGTATGGATTCCCAGAGGACGCATTTTATTTATGGCCTGTCTCAGGGAATTTCCTGGAAGGTGATTGTGACACAAAATGAAATAAAAGCAAGAGAATTGATGGAGGAGTATCGCATGTTTGACAGGGAAGTGCTTTATTTCCCTGCAAAGGATGTGATTTTTTATAGTGCGGATGTACATGGAAGCGCAATTACGGTGGAACGATTAAAAGTGATTGAAGCATTACTTACGAAAAAAGAAGCAACAGTGGTTACAACAATGGATGCCGGAATGGAAAATTTGCCGGCATTGTCTGTTTATGAAAAGTTTTTATCGGAAGTAGCAGAGGGAGATACCCTTGATTTGGAAAAGATTAGCATACAGTTGACCAATATGGGATACCGTCGTCAGAGCCAGGTAGAGATACCGGGTGACTTTTCGATTCGTGGCGGGATTTTAGATTTGTTCCCAATTACGGCTGACTGTCCATTCCGCATTGAACTATGGGGCGATGAGGTGGATACCATTCGTTCTTTTGATGCAGAAAGCCAACGTTCTATTGAGCGGGTAGAACGGCTGGTTATTTTTCCTGCATCAGAATTTATTGTGACAAAGGAAGAAATTCAGGATGCTTTTCAAAGAATGAAGGCAGACCAGAAAAAGCTTGTAGAGCGTTTTCGCAAGGAAAAGAATCACGAGGGAACAAATCGGATTAATGAAACAATTGCTCTTTTAAAGGAAGAGTTCGAGACGTATGAGAGCCGTGCGGGATTAGAGAGTTATTTACCATATTTTTCTATACAGACTGGTTCTTTGTTCGATTATTTTGATAGAGAAGGTACAGTATTTTTTATAGATGAACCAGTTCGTTGTCTGGAAAAAATGCTGGCAGTGGAAGAGGAGTTCCGGGAAAGTATGGAAGGGCGTCTGGAAAAAGGGTATATTCTTCCAAAACAAATGGAGGTTCTATATCCGGTGGAGGTGGTCAGTGCCATGATACAGGGAAGGCAGTCAATTTATCTGACAATGTTAGATACGCTGCCGAAGCAGATTTCTGCAAAGGAGGCGTATAATCTACAGATTCAGCCAGTTGGCTCATATAACAAACACTTCGAACTTCTTGCAGAAGATATTAAAAAATGGAGAAAGAATGGATATTGTATTCTTCTGTTGTCTGGGTCCCGGACAAGGGCAGAGCGTCTTGCAAAGGATTTGGAAGAATATGATGTGCCGGCTTTTTATAAGGAAAAGCCAGAGTTAAAGCTTACACAGGGCCAGGTAATGGCTTCTTATGGATTCCTTCATAAGGGATTTGCCTATGCGACAGCTAAATTTGTGGTTGTAACAGAGGGAGACATTTTTGGAGCAAAGGCAAGAGCGAGAAAAAGCAGACAGAAAAAGTATTCTGGAAAGTCTATTCAGAGTTTTAATGAGCTCAGTGTGGGAGATTATGTTGTACATGAGGATCATGGGCTTGGGATTTACCGTGGGATTGAGAAAATTCGGGTAGATATGGTGACGAAGGATTACATTAAAATAGAATATGGTGATGGGGGCAACTTGTATGTACCCGTTTCTGGGCTTGATGTCCTGCAAAAATATGCTGGGCAGGACGCAAAGAAACCAAAGCTGCATAAACTAAATTCCCAGGACTGGAAGAAAACAAAATCCCGTGTGAAAGGTGCTGTTCAGGAAATCGCAAAGGAGTTGGTACTTCTATATGCAAAGCGGCAGCAGCTTCAGGGATTTCAGTTTAGTAAAGATACCGTATGGCAGCATGAATTTGAGGAATTGTTTCCATTTGAGGAAACGCAGGATCAGCTTCGGGCGATTGAAGAGACGAAGCATGACATGGAAAGCAATAAAATCATGGACCGCCTGATTTGTGGTGATGTGGGATATGGTAAGACAGAAATTGCAATTCGTGCAGCATTTAAGGCAGTAAATGACGGGAAGCAGGTAGCATTTCTGGTGCCTACGACAATTCTGGCGCAGCAGCATTACAATACGTTGATTGAACGCTTGGGGGATTTTCCGGTAACAGTAGAGATGCTCTCTCGTTTCCGTACTTCGGCACAGCAGAAAAAGGCAATTGAAAAGTTAAAAAAAGGTCAGGTTGATATTGTAGTGGGTACACACAGGCTTCTTTCTAAAGACGTTGAGTTTAAGAATCTGGGACTTTTAGTGGTTGATGAGGAACAGCGTTTTGGTGTAACACATAAAGAGAAAATCAAGCAGATGAAGGGAAATGTAGATGTCCTGACTTTGAGTGCAACGCCGATTCCACGGACGCTTCATATGAGTTTGATTGGGATTCGGGATATGAGTGTTTTAGAGGAGCCGCCTGTAGACAGACTTCCGATTCAGACATTTGTCATGGAACACAACAGCGAAGTAATCCGTGAGGCAATTAACCGTGAACTGGCAAGGGGCGGGCAGATTTATTATGTATACAACAGGGTAAATCATATTGATGAGGTTGCATTGGATATTTCGCGCCTTGTGCCAGATGCGACTGTGGAATTTGCCCATGGACAGATGAAGGAACGAGAGCTGGAAAATATTATGATGTCCTTTATCAGCGGGGAGATTGATGTTTTGGTTGCCACAACGATTATTGAGACAGGGCTGGATATTGCTAATGTAAATACAATTATAATAGATAATGCTGACCAGATGGGGCTTTCGCAGCTCTATCAGCTTCGGGGGCGCATAGGACGTTCCAACCGGACTTCCTTTGCTTTTTTGATGTATAAGCGAAATAAAATGTTAAAGGAGATTGCGGAAAAAAGACTGGCGGCAATCCGGGAATATACAGAACTTGGATCGGGAATCAAGGTGGCAATGCGCGACCTGGAAATCCGTGGAGCTGGTAATCTTTTGGGAGCGGCACAGTCAGGGCATATGGAAGCAGTTGGTTACGATTTATATTGTAAGATGCTAAACGATGCTGTTCGAAGGCTGAAAGGTGAAACGACACAGGAAGAATTTGAGACAGCAATTGACTTACAGGTAGATGCATACATTCCGGCAACCTATATACCAAGTGAGTTCCAAAAGTTGGATATGTATAAAAGAATTGCGGGAATCGAAAAGATAGAGGAGTATAAAGATTTACAGGAAGAACTGACAGATCGTTTTGGCGATATTCCGGCAGCGGCTGAAAATTTGCTTCGGATAGCGCTTTTAAAGTCAGATGCGCACAGGGCAGGAATGACGCAGGTAATTCAAAAAGAAAACGGAATCCGTTTTTATCTGCACAGCAGTGTATTTATTGACAGTACAAAGGCTACAAAGATGTTGCAGGAGTATCAGGGAAAAATGAAATATGTGCAGGATGAGGAGCCATATTTTTGTTATTTGATGAAAGAGACGCAGAATCGATCCATCAGTGTAACAGGGTATAAAGCAATATCATCAGCAGTAAAAACATCAAAGACAACACATACCGAGGAAATTTTTCATTTTGTTGCAGACGCAATTAAGAGAATAGGAGGACTATATGAAAAAGAGTAAAAGTTTTTTTTCCTGCCTGTGCGCAGGGGTTCTGGTTTTGGGAATTCTTACAGGCTGCAGTGAAAAAGGGACGGTTGGAATCGGTAACAGATTAGAAACAGGCGAAGTACAGGAAAATTCTGTTGTAATCCATGTCGGGGACACCAGTGTAAGATACAGAGAGGTGCGTAATTATTGTTATCTGCTAAAAGAACAGTATGAGAGCAGCTTTGGGAAAAAAATATGGAATTATGAATTAGACGATGGGAGCACGATTGGTGATGAAGCGAAAGAAGAAATCATCAATATGATTACACAGTTAAAGGTAATCAGTGCAACGGCAGAATCAGAAAAGGTGACATTAACGAATGATGAAAAGGATGAAGCTTTGCAGAAAGCAGAGAAGTTGATGGAAAATGTGATAGATAAGGATAAGAAAAACTATCATTTATCTATACAGTCATTGGAAAAAATTTATGAAGAAAATGCACTGGCAAATAAGATGTTTTACATTTCCACAGACGCTGCGGATACAGAAGTAACGAATGAAGAGGCAAGGCAGGCCAGGATTGCCTATATATTGATCAAAGAGGCTGGTGGAAACAAGGCAGGAGAGGCTTCTGGTAAGGGAAATGTTGCAAAAAGGGCGACGGCTTTATTAAAACAGGCGAAGAAGGTAAATGATTTTTCAGAGTTTGCAAGAGAAAATACGGAAGCGGATTCTGTTGAACTGACGATTGGAAAGGAGAGTACAGAACTAGACGAAGAGGCTGTTACGGCTGCGTTTTCCCTGGAAGAAGGGGAAATCAGCCCAGTAATTGCTGGAAAGAGTGGATATTATATAATCTATTGCATCAATCCGATGGATGAAGATGCTACATATGCCCGTAAAGAAGAAATTATAGAAGAACGGCAGACAAATATGTTTAAGAAAAAATATACGGAATGGCTTGGGGAGTATGAGGTGGATATTAGCAAAGCTTTTTGGAAGGTTTTTGAAATATAGTGACAAACTGTTAAGAAATAACTTTTAGATAGTGCGTAGGATTTTTAAAAGTTATTTTTGAACAGTTCCAAAGCTGCTATTTTGGAAAGAACTGTGAATTGTGACGAAATAAATGTTTATTTTCCTTTTTTCGTTTACAGAAATAAGTTCATTTGCTATACTTGTTACAATTCGCAGCTGATTAGTTGTAGATATAATATATTTTGAGTAAAATGGCAGATTGGAAAGGAAGGTGATTTTGTGAAAGCAGAGCATATTAACCCGTTTATTATTTCTGTTTGTAAGATTATGAAGGATATGTGTATGCTTGATTTGAAGATAGGAAAGCCTGCCGTAACAAAGGGCGAATATCCAGAGGATACTTCTATTATCAAATTAGGCTTGAAAGGTAATCTTACAGGAGAAGTTATACTAAATATTATGCATCCAACAGCATTACAGATTGTCTCTAAAATGATAATGATGCCAGTTGATACAATTGATGAAATGGGACAAAGTGCGATGTCTGAGCTTGGAAATATGATTGCAGGGAATGCGGCAACTGTTTTTGCAAATAATAATATTATGATCGATATTACCCCGCCGAATTATTATCTGGGTTCCGGTTTCCAGTCTGGTGCAAAGGAATTGTTTAGTGTTCCATTTACCTGTGATGCAGGGGATTTATCAATTGATGTGTTTATTAGTGAATAAGGAACTGTTCAGAAAGAACTTTGTGTTGAAGTTATTTTTAAATAGTTTCTGAACAGTGCACTGCCAGAACAGGCAGTGTTTTTTTGGATAGTAACGATAAGGAACGGTCAGGTATTGATTTGTTGGCAGTTTTTAGAGACAGGAGGAAAGGATGGCAGGATTCAAGCGATACCGAAAGGAAAGTGAAGTGTCATATTCTCTCGGAATTACCTTGACTTTTGAGCTGTTAAAGTATAAAACAGAATATGTCACCCGCATTTTTATACATTCTGGCATGAAGGAAGGCGATACGTTAGAGAGGTTAAAGGAACTTTCCCAAGCGGCGGGGATTGAAATTGTGTATACGGATAAAATATTTCATGTGTTGTCGCAGAAAGAAAATTGTTATGTGATTGGTGAGTTTCGGAAATTTTCATGCAATCTATCAGAAAAAGAATCTCATATTGTACTCGTTAATCCGTCCAATGCTGGAAATATGGGAACGATTATGCGGAGTGCATTGGGATTTGGAATAACGCAGATGGCTGTAATCCGGCCAGCAGTTGATGCCTTTGAACCAAAGACGGTCAGAGCATCTATGGGGGCTGTCTTTTCGATGGATTTTGCGTATTATGACAGATTTGAAGAATACAGGAAAGTGTTTGGGGAAAGAGAGCTGTACCCATTTATGCTGGATGCTCAGATGAGTCTGCATAAAATCAGACCCAAAGGAATATTTTCTTTGATTTTTGGAAATGAGGCAACAGGGCTTCCGGCAGAATTTGCCAACATTGGAACAAGTGTTGTCATTCCGCATTCCGAACGGATTGACAGTCTGAATCTGCCGATTGCGGCCAGTATTGCGATGTATGAAGCGACTAAAAAGTAAAAAAGTGTTACTATCTGCGGCTGGTTTTTTGCATGATGTTTAGAACAGCCGTGAATAGTAACTTTCATTAATATTTATGTTATTTATAGTAAACGCATAAAATATATGCGTTAACTATAATGGATGCGCACGGATACACATAGGAAGTTATGCTGCTTTGCAGCGTGTATCCGGCGCTGTAAACGAAGCAAAACGCAAGCGTTTTTTCGTTTACTATATATATAGAAAGGAAGTTGAATGATATGGCAAAAATTGATATTATCTCAGGTTTTTTGGGAGCAGGAAAGACAACATTGATTAAAAAGCTGATTGCTGAGGCGTTTCCAGGTGAGAAGCTTGTGTTGATTGAAAATGAGTTTGGTGAGATTGGTATTGACGGCGGCTTTTTGAAAGAAGCTGGAATCCAGATTACAGAAATGAATTCAGGATGCATCTGCTGTTCTCTGGTTGGTGATTTTGGCGAAGCGCTGAAAGAGGTGCTTGAAAAATATACACCAGACCGTGTGATTATTGAACCATCAGGTGTTGGAAAGCTGTCAGATGTGGTAAAAGCGGTAAAAAATATTGGAGATGCTGTTACAATTAACAGCACCGCTACGGTAGTAGATGCTTCCAAGTGTAAAATGTATATGAAAAATTATGGCGAGTTCTACAATAACCAGATTGAATATGCTGGAACTGTTATTTTAAGCCGTACACAGAATATTTCAGCAGAAAAGCTTGATACTTGTCTGAAAATGATTCGGGAGAAAAATCAGGAAGCTTCTGTTATTACAACCCCATGGGATGAAATCAATGCGAAAAATATATTAGAAGCAATGGAAAAGGTAAATTCACTTGAAAAGGAACTGATCGAAGAACACCATCATCACCATGATGGGGAGTGTTGCCACCATGACCACGAGCATGAGCATCACCATGAAGGAGAATGCTGTCATCACGGGCACGAGCATGGGCATCACCATGAAGGAGAGTGCTGCCATCACGAGCATGAGCATCACCATGAAGGAGAATGCTGCCATCACGGCCACGAGCATCACCATGAAGGAGAATGCTGCCATCACAACCACGAGCATGGGCATCACCATGAAGGAGAGTGCTGCCACCATGACCATGGTCATCATCATGCAGACGATGTATTTACCAGTATCGGAATTGAGACAGCGCATAAGTTTACAGAGGAAGAATTAAAGGGAATTATTGACAAGCTTGCAAACAGCAAAGAATATGGTGAGGTGCTTCGTGCAAAGGGAATTGTTGCAGCAGAAGAAGGGGAATGGTTCCATTTTGACCTTGTGCCAGAAGAGACAGAAATCCGTCGTGGGGCGGCAGATTTTACAGGACGCATTTGTGTGATTGGTTCTGAATTGGTCGAAGATAAGGTAAAAGAGCTGTTTCATGTAGCATAAACAGGAGGCTTCTATGTTTAATCGAAAAAAAAAGGAAATGATGGTGTATGTTATCATGGGCTTTCTGGAAGCAGGGAAAACAAGTTTGATTCGTGATTTGCTTACAGATGAGTTATTTGATGATGATGCACAAACTTTGATTCTTGCCTGTGAAGAGGGCGAAGAAGAATATGAGAAAGATATGTTGGCAAAAGCATGGGCGGCTTGTGAATATATTGAGGAAGAGGAAGCTTTCACTGGAAAAGTCATAGAAAAGTTTTTGAAAAAGCATCGCCCAGACCGTATTATTATTGAATACAATGGAATGTGGCCTACCAGCCATATTCCAGAATTGTATGATGACTTGGAAGAGCTTCTTTTTGACAGAGAGGTGATTTTTCAGACGATAGATGTAGTAAACGACGAATCTTTTGCGTTATATATGAAAAATATGCCTTCCATGATGGTAGACCAGTTCCGCATTTCAGAAATGATTATAATTAATCGCTGTACGCTTCAGACAAATAAAAATGCAATCCGTGGAAGTATCAAGGCGGTCAACCCACGTGCGCAGATAGTTTATGAATCAGAGGATGATGCGTTTTATGAAATGAAAGATGAAATGCCTTTTGATCTTAATGCGGATATTATTGAAATATCAGAAGATGATTATGGTCTCTGGTATATTGATATGATTGATAATCCAGAAACTTATACAGGAAAAACAATGCGTGTTACCGGACTGATTCAGAAAGCGCCAGGACTGCCAAATGGATTTGTTGTTTTTGGCAGATATGCAATGACCTGCTGTGCGGATGATGTACAGTATATTGGATTTTTGTGTAAGGCGGATGAATGGGATGGCTATAAGGATAAGCAGTATGTGACGGTAACGGCACGGCTAGAGTATAAGTATATGAAGGAATATGGGGAGGAAGGGCCGGTATTTTATGCTGAGGAAGTTTTGGCGGCAGAGAAACCAAAAGAAGAGCTGGTGTATTTTAATTAGTATTAGAGCGTGTTTGAAAATTCATTCCAGGAACTTTCAGTTCCTTACAATCTGCACTCTATGCTTTGAACTATATTTGGCTCAAATTTCCCACAAAGTGGGAAGTACATCTTGCAAAAAGGAATTTTCAAGGTGATTTTTTGGCAGGTTCTAAAGATAGGATAGCACGAATTAGGACAATGGCAAATGGACCTAAAAAAATGCCGCTTACGCCAAAAAGCTGAATTCCAATGAAAATGGCGGCAAGCATAAAGAAGGGACTAAGTCCAAGCCCTTTTCCAAGAAGCTTTGCTTCTAAAAATTCACGTACGAATAGTGTAACAAGGTAGGTAGTAACCAAAATTGCTGCAGCATAATATTTTCGATTGAGGAATTCATAAATTCCCCAAGGCAGGAAAATAAAGCCGCTGCCCAGCACTGGAAAGGCATCAAAAATAGCAATCCCCATGCCAAAGACAAAAAAATAGGGATTACGGATACAAAAAAGCCCAAGGGAACAGACAATCCAATTGATGATTAAAATCGTTCCCTCGGCTTTCAGATAGGCAAGCCCACTTTCCTTGAGGCGTACAAGGATAGAGTGGATAGGAACGAAAAAGGAGCTGTTTCGATATTTTAAGTGAAGCGGCTCCATTTCTTTGACCAAAATGATCATAGAAATAATAAGGATAACCAGAACAGCAAAAAATTGAAAGGAACCGGAGAGGCAGTTTACCAGTGCTTTTCCAGCATTTGTTGTCAGATTTTTTGTACTGGTCTGTTCAAAATCGGTCATTCGTTGTTCTAAAAAAGTATATACAGTACCATTTTCAAGACAAAGATAATAGTCAATACAATGGCAGATTCGTGTTGTTTGTTGGTAAAGGGTACTTTCTAAAATCTGTC
Source organism: uncultured bacterium (assembly GCA_947651225.1). GTDB lineage: Bacteria > Bacillota > Clostridia > Lachnospirales > Lachnospiraceae > Butyribacter. The sequence continues at coordinate 20,396 of CANSYK010000037.1, forward strand.
GGTATACAGGAAAATTACTGAAAAACAGACGAAGCTGTGTGATGATTTTCCAACCAATAAATAGGAAAAGCGATGTTATCACAATAAAAAATCCGAACAAAGTTCCATAATGTGACAGTATCCGTGGCAGTTTCCACTTTTTGTGGAGAAAACACATGATTGGATAAAGTGTGCGCATTAGAATATAAGCAAGTAAAAAAGGAAAAGCAAGTGGCAGTAAAAAGCGAAAAGCAAGGTAAACGCCAAAGGAGACGATAAGAAGCCGTAAAAATTGAAAGGCGAGAGAAGATTGATCCATGTGCGCACCTTCCTTTCCGATAAAATTGTTTGATATGTTAAGTCATTAAAATTTATTTTGTACAGAAGAAGCGATTCCTATACCATAGAGATTATAGCATTTTTTAAGAACGGCTGAAAATAGTTTTGTTTGTTGTTTTTGAACAAAATAAAAGAACCGCCCTCGTAGCAGCGGTTCTTTATAAGGAGAAGGTATGAAAAAATTTTAAGCACTTATCAAATGATTTTCTCTTTCATTTGATAGTCTTATTATATGGGAGAATTATGAACATCGGGTGATGGACGTATGAAGAATTTGTAAACGTTTTTTTAGAAGTTATGAACAAAATGGTTCAAAAAAGTAACCCTGCAAAGCAACGAGCCAAGTGGACAGGTTTGCATATACATTTGACTATGGTTACAGCAGGAATCCCGATTGCTTGTTTTTCTTATTGGATAGTTTTCTGGCTTCATGCGGTGTCATGCCATATTCCCGTTTAAAGCTTCGTATAAAAGAAGATTCATGTTCAAAGCCGACATCATATGCGATATCACATACTTTGCGGTCTGTTTCGCATAAAAGAACGAATGCTTTTTTAGCTTACACAGTCTGACATATTCCGCTACCGTCATATGAAACTCCACCCGGAACAGCCTTTGCAATTGTGCAGGAGAGATATAGACCGCTGCCGCAAGTTCTCCGACTGTTAATCTCCCACCTATATTTTCTTTAATATAAACTACAATGTCATCTAGTATCTCCTTCGTTTCCATTTTTAGAATTCCCCCTTCCTCAAAAGGAAGCGATTCCATCATTTTTAGTATCTTAGTCGCATAAAAGCATGTTTGTTTATCTCGTCCTGGTAGTAATGAGCCTGTTTTTCGAACATAAAAGCGTATGCGCCTTTTGATGACATCAGTTCGTCATGTGTTCCATGCTCAACAATTCTGCCGTTTTCAAACATATAAATACAGTCGGCATCTTTGGTCGTAGACAGACGATGGGAAATAAAAATCACAGTTGCGTCTTTTGTCTGCTGCATCATGTTTTTATTTAGCTTATATTCTGCCAGTGGATCTAAAGCACTGGAGGGTTCATCTAAAATTGCAATAGACAAATCGTTGGATTTTGCAAACATTCTGGAAATGGCTACTTTTTGAGTTTCTCCACCAGAAAGCATTGTGCCATCTTCCTCAAATTCCCTCGTCATATTTGTTTTCAGTCCTTTTGGCAGGCGCTCTAATTTATTGCCAAAATCAGCGAGATGAAGAGCTTTTGTAATATGCTCTGTATTTTCATCTTTTATTTGATTCATCGCAACATTTTCCGCCAATGTTGCTCCGTATAATTGATAATCCTGAAATACCGCACCAATGATGTTACGGTAATCTTTTGTGCTATAGTTACGGATATCCTCACCGCCATATATAATGCTTCCCTCTGTCACATCATACAGGCGCATCAAAAGCTTTACAAAAGTAGTTTTGCCTGCACCATTTTCACCGACAAATGCAACCTTTTCACCAGGCTGGATTGTCATATTGATATGGCTTAAAGTATCCTGTTCTGAACCATCATAACGAAATGACATATCTCTCACTTCCAGTACATGTTTTCCGGCAGGAATTATTTTATTTCCCTGATGTTCCTCGATATGGATTTCGTAATCAATAAATCGACGGAAACGCTCGATAAATTGTCCAGCACGTTGAAAATATACTATAGCATAATTAAAGCCGTCTAATGTATTTACTACATTATTCTGTGCATTTCTCAGTGCCACCACATCGCCAAGCCCAATACTTTTTTTGACCAGAGCCAGGTATCCGAGATAAAGCGGCGGGCAAAAAAACATCAGTACGGTAAAGACGGAAATCCACTCAATTAATGACAATATGGCAATTTTCTTTCCAATCGCTTTTGCTTTACCCATGGTTTCTTCTACTGCCTCATTAAACTGACGATTCAAGGGGACACGAATATTTGACAGTTTAATTTCTTTTGCATATTCTGGCTGGTAAAATACCCTTTTGGAATAATCTGCTTTTCGCATAATTCGCTTGTATTCCATATCATAATTATACTCAAGCTGTGTGATTTTTATCCGTGTGACAAAGTTAATCAAAGCCCCAGCAATGGGAAAAACAGCAATAAGAGGATTAATTGTAAAAATGATTCCTCCAAGTAAAAAAACAGATACCGCCTGTGAAAAAATAGCCGCCGTGCTGTATATTGCCTGATACATTGTTTCTTCTGACTGGGAAGCCGCAATGACAAAATCATCAAAATACTCTTTATTGTCATAGCACATTAAATCAATCTTAGCCGCCTTTTCAATCAGCTTCCGTTGTAAAACGCCTGTAACACGGACAAAACGGTATTTGGTCCAGGTGTCTATAACACCTTCGATCATTTCTCCAATAATTTTTATAACACAGCCAATTGCCGCATACAAAAGAACCGGCGCTAGTGCAACCTCCCTGTTTTGCAGCATTTCTATAAAATACTTCAAAAAAAGGGAGCTGTATAAAGAAAAAATAATCGCAATTATTATATATCCTGTATAAAGACTGATTACCGCTGTTTTATCTATTTCATAGGCATAGCCTAAAATAAAGCGGACGTTAGATACTAGGCGGGAAAACTTCAGTTTATCGCCTGTTCTTTTTGCATCTTTCTGATTATCCAACAGGAAGCACCCCCTTTCTGTATAAATGATTTTAATTTGCGCAGCTTTCTGCGCTTGCCTGATTATTCAATGGCAAACACCTCCTTGCTAAGTGGATTTTCCTGCAAATGATTGTCTTTATAATTTTTTGCCTGAAGACGGAACATTTTTGCATATTTGCCATTTTGTGCCATCAATTCATCATGTGTGCCGCTATCTGCCACTTGACCTTGTTCCAAAAAGAAGATACGGTCTGCAATTCTTGCGGATGACATTCGATGGGAAATGAAAAATACCGTTTTCCCTTCTGACACCTGCATCATATTATGATACATATTGTATTCTGCAATTGGGTCAAGAGCACTGGAGGGTTCATCCAAAATCACGATATCAGGGTTTTTTGCAAATACTCTGGCTATCGCAATTTTTTGGGCCTGTCCTCCAGAACATACAAAGCCATTGTCATCAAATTCTTTTGTTAAAATAGTATCTATACCATTTGGTAAAGTCTTTAGTGTATCTCCAAATTGAGCCTTTTCTAAAGAGTGTATTACAAGTTGCCGTTCTTCTTCGTTTTCTGGCTCCTTCATCAGCACATTGTGTGAAAGGGGAAGTGCAAAAATCTGCAAATCCTGAAAAACCGTACCAAAGTGACTGTGATAATCTTTTTGGTTATATTCTGCAATATCCACTCCATCAATGCGTATGCTGCCTTTGGCGACAGGATACAGTCCCATCAGGAGCTTTATAAGCGTGGTTTTTCCAGCGCCATTTTCTCCAACCAGAGCAATGCGTTCTCCTTTTTTGATATAGAGCGACAAGTCGTGGATTACTGGGGTATTTGCACCGGCATAGGTAAAGTCCAGGTGTTCAATAGAAATATCGCCCAGTTCACCACTTACATTTTTGCGATCGTCTTTTTCTTCGGTCTGCATTGTCAGAAAGTTTTCCAGATTATTCATAAATACACAGGTTTTTCCTGCATCAACAAAGTTTCTAATTGTTGACTTAATACGCCACGATATATAATCAATACTTCCAACTAATGCCACATACATACCGATTTTCCTTACGCCCGTTGTCTTAATTACGAATGTCACATATAAATAAGTACAAAGGCAGGTTATTCCAAATAGAAGAATATTTTGCAGCGCTTTGTAAAAAATAATCTTTCGGTATAACCTTTTATTAATGCCAAATAGACTGTCCAGACTTTTTGCGTATTTATCAAAAAGCAGATTTTTTATAGAATATAAGCGGATTTCCCCGGCGTATTTTTTTTCGTAAAATACACGTTTTATATATTCCATTGTCCTTTTATCCTTTGTCTCTTCATTGCGGAGCTGATACTGGTAACGGTTAATGATGTTACCGCAAAGGAAAGAAGTAATTACGGAAATCCCAGAAAAAAGCAGCATGACCGGGTCGGACTTTGCCACAATCAGCATTGCTGCTATTGTTGACAAAAGACAGCCCATTGCCCAGGTAAACAGACGGAGTCCTTCCATTGCTTTTGTCAGGCATTCATCTAATGCTTTGGAAAATTGGTCATAAAAATCAGGCTGCTCATACTGTGTCGGTTCAATATGGGTTGCTTTCTCAATTACTTTATTAAAAACATGGCCATAAACCTTTGGTGTTTTCAAACGGATATAATATGCATGGCCAGCTGATGCCAGATGGATGCAAATATGAATGCTGCAAAACAATACCACAAATTTTACCAAATCTATATATGGTTTTCCATTTTCGATGTATCCATAAATAATCTGCATCATGGCAATGACAAAAAAGCTGGAAAAAACTTCTTCTGTACAATTTTTGTAAAAAGAATAAATTACACAACCTTTATCTGCGTCCCAGATTGTTTTTAGCATGTAACAGATACTTTTTCCTACACCCATTTTCATCTTTTCATTTTTCATTCATTTCATCACCTCCAAAAAACTGCAAGGTTTCCTGTTAAACAATACCATGGGCGTCCACTGCAACTCTAAAATGGACACTGTAATGTGGTATGTTCTCCACTATAACATATTTGCGGCAGTAAAAAATTAGCATTTTATATCAAAACGAAAAATTTCTCTTGAAAACAAACGTCTGTTCTGATATTATATTCTTATATACCAGTGGTTGTCAATAGGAAATGCGGACGAATGATAAAAAATGTATTTTATGAGTTACAAAATATAAAGTGTGATTCTGGAAAAGAAGAGGTGGACTCTATGTCAAAAACAATTATTTATCATATAGATGTAAATTCTGCTTTTTTATCCTGGCAGGCGTGCCAGGATCTTTCTATCGATGAAAAAGCATTGGATATTCGTACCATTCCTGCAGTAATTGGAGGCAATGAACAGGAACGGCATGGTATTGTGCTTGCAAAATCAATTCCTGCAAAAGCATATCAAATCCGTACAGGTGAGCCATTAGTAAATGCCCGCAAAAAATGTCCTAATCTGAAGGTTATACCACCAGATTTTTCGGTTTATGTAGAGTATTCTAAAGCGTTTATTGCCTTATTGCAAAAGCATTCTCCAGTTGTAGAACAGTACAGTATTGATGAGGCATTCTGTGATATGACAGGTATGGAAATTTTGCATGGAAATCCCGTTGATTTTGCCAATACATTACGAAATGAAATCAGGGATACGCTTGGATTTACAGTGAATATCGGAGTTTCTACCAACAAACTGCTTGCAAAAATGGCATCTGATTTTACTAAGCCAGATAAGGTGCACACGCTTTTTCCAGAAGAGGTTGAAAAAAAGCTTTGGCCTCTTCCCATTGAAGAGCTTTTTTATGTTGGAAAGTCCACCTCAAAAAAGCTGCATCTTCTTGGGATTAAAACGATTGGGGAGCTTGCACATACAGACCGGACGCTTCTTAAGTCAGAGTTAAAAAAGCATGGTGAAGTAATTCACGACTATGCAAATGGAATTGACAATGGCGTGTTAACAGATCATACTGAGCCAAATAAAGGCTATGGCAATTCTATTACTACTCATTACGATGTTACAGACAGGGATACAGCATTGAAGATTATTCTGTCACTTTGCGAAACCGTTGGGGCACGCATCCGTGCAGACGGTGTATATATCAGTGTTGTTTCTGTTACTCTTGTAGATTGTGAATTTCACCATGTTTCCCGGCAAATGACACTTCCATCTACCACAAATGTAACAGAACGAATTTATGAAGCTGCCGTTTCTCTTTTTGATGAAGCATGGCACAAAGTTCCGCTCCGCCTTTTAGGTGTCAGCACAAGCCATGCAAGCCCTGACAAATATGAACAATACAATTTATTTGATATGGAAAAATATGAAAAACTATCTAATCTGAATACGGCAATTGATTCCATTCGCAGCCGTTATGGAGAGGATTCTGTAAAAAGAGCATGTTTTCTTAACTCAGAAACAGACCATATGTCCGGAGGATTGCAAAAGGCAAAACGAAACAGCGAGAACAAAGTGTGAAAAAGCAAGTTATGGAGGATTATTATGAATACCATCAAAATTTCAGTACGGAATCTGGTAGAATTTGTGATGCGTTCTGGTGATTTATCAGTTTCTTCTACGAAGTTGAAAGACCCGGATGCTATGCAGGAAGGTACAAGGATTCATAAGAAACTGCAAAGGCGTATGGGATCTGGTTATCATGCCGAAGTTACATTGTCACTTTCTTCTCCTGTTATTTGCGATGGAATTGAATTTATCATTACGGTAGAAGGTCGTGCTGATGGTATTTTTATGGATGAAACTGGTGAAAACATTGATGAAATCAAAGGGGTTTATCGTGATATACGCAAGATGGAAGAACCTGTTCCTGTTCATCGTGCCCAGGCTCTTTGCTATGCGTATATTTACGCTTTAAAAAACAAACTTTCCAGTATGGGGCTTCGAATAACTTACTGCCATATTCCTACAGAGAAAGTGTGCTACTTTACGGAACAGCTTTCTTTTGAGGAACTGGATATGCAATTCCATGCCATTTTAATGGAATATGCAAAGTGGGCGGCATGGCAGATTAAATGGCAGGAAATCAGGAACGCGTCTATCAGGGAACTGGAATTTCCGTTTCCCTATCGTGAGGGGCAGTCGGATCTGGTAAAAGGTGTATATCAAAGTATTCTGCGCAAAAAGCGGCTTTACATTGAAGCGCCGACTGGCGTTGGAAAAACAATTTCTACTGTCTTTCCTGCTGTGAAATCTATTGGAGAGGGATTGACGGAAAAGATTTTTTATTTGACTGCTAAAACAATCATGCGCACTGTTGCTGAGAACACATTTCGCCTTTTAGAGGAACAGGGAGCAAAATTAAAATGCATTACCCTGACTGCCAAAGAGAAAATCTGTATTTTAGAAAAACCTGCCTGCAATCCGCAGGCCTGTGAGCGTGCAAAAGGCCATTTTGACCGCATTAATGATGCCGTTTTTGAACTGCTGAATCAGGAAACGGTTATTACAAGGGAAACCGTTCTTTCTTATGCCCAAAAACATATGGTCTGTCCCTTTGAAATGGCGCTTGATGTTTCAACATGGTGTGATGTGATTACAGGGGATTACAATTATGCTTTTGACCCAAATGCCAGTTTAAAGCGTTTTTTTGCGGTTGAAAAGGAAAATAACTTTATCTTTCTTGTTGATGAAGCGCATAATCTTGTTGACCGTGCACGCGAAATGTATTCTGCTGCGCTGGTAAAGGAAGATTTTCTTGCTATGAAGAAAATAACAAAACCGAAAAACAAAAAAATTACGAATGCAATAGAAGCCTGCAATCGTGCTTTATTACAGAAAAAAAGAAAATGTGATACCCTTGAAAAATATACTGTATTAGAAATTGAAGATTTTCTTCTTTGTGTGATGCGCCTTTGTACGATATTAGAACAAACTTTTGAAGAAAATGAACATAACAGCCAGGAAGTTTTCTTTCAACCAGCAGAACAGGAACAGCTTTTGAACTTCTATTTTGAACTTCGGGATTTCCAAAATATATATGAATTATTAGATAAGCATTATATTATTTATGGAGATTATTCTGAGAGTGGAAATTTCCGTCTGCATCTGCAATGCATGGACCCTTCTGTGAATCTGGATTCCTATTTAAAAAAAGGACGATGTAGTGTGTTTTTTTCCGCTACTTTGCTTCCAATTCATTATTATAGGGAACAGCTTGCTGGACGAGAGGAAGATTACGCTATTTATGCTCCTTCTCCATTCTCAGTGTCCAAAAGGCTTTTGATGATTGGACGGGGTGTTTCTACCAAATATACGATGCGAAGCCCTGAGATGTATGAAAAAATTGCGCAGTATATTATTACATTTGCACAGAAAAAAATCGGTAATTATCTGGTTTTTTTTCCATCATACCAGATGCTATATGAAATTCAGGAGCGTCTTTCTGAAAAAACGCAATTTGCGCTTTATGCGCAAAGTACTTCCATGACAGAAGAAGAAAGGGAAGCGTTTTTAGCTCATTTTCAGGATAGGCCATCTTCAACAACAATTGGATTATGTGTAATGGGTGGTATTTTCAGTGAGGGGATTGATTTAAAAGACAGTCGTTTAATTGGTGCAGTTATTGTGGGTACTGGACTACCTATGGTATGTACCGAAAATGAATTATTTAAAGAATATTTTGATTCGGAAAAAGGATCTGGTTTTTCTTATGCGTACCAGTATCCAGGTATGAATAAAGTTTTACAGGCGGCTGGGAGAGTAATCCGGACAACGGAAGATATCGGGGCAATCCTGCTTTTGGATGACCGTTTTTTGCAAAGTGGATACCAGAAGCTTTTCCCACGGGAATGGTTTCCGCATGAAGTTGTGACTTTAACTTCCCTCCCAGAGCGATTGTCTGCTTTTTGGAACATCTGGGAGTAATTTTCAAACACGCTCTAATAGGAACCACTCAGGGAATGTATGCTAACTTGTGGGAGTCCTTCATATCCATCTGGCAGTGTTCCTGTAATTTTATATTCCCTGTCTTCTGTCAAATGCATATAATTATCAGACAAAACCATATCAATATCTGTTTCAATCTCCACAAAAAAAGCAGGTACATCACTTTTTAATATAAGAGAAAGCACATCTCCCTTTCTGTTACAACTGCAAGTTACAGTTGCTTTTTTCAGTTGCATATGCTTATAAGGTTTTGGCATCTTTATTTGATGGCTGGTATTTCCATCTGAATGGGTAAAAACTGCTTCCACAAAAACATGATTTTCTTTTTCTGTAATAATTTCCTGTAAGTTGACAGCTTCCATAGCTGCCACGGAAAGAGCCTGGCATGTTATTTGGCCTGTTGTTTTATATAATATTGTCCCATCCATGTCTTTTACCCAAAGCTGCATTTGTGTCTGGGAGGTTTTGAATGTTTCATTTTGCACATAAGGGGTATAAAGGTGTCCTTCCGAAACTTTCAGGCTTCCGAGAATATCAGCGTAAAAATGCCTTGCCATATACTGAAGAGCTTTCCATCTGCCATAATAGTCAATGCTTGCCCAGGATGCTACCGGCCAGTTGTCATTAAGCTGCCAGTAAATAGTTCCCATACATCTCCCCCGGTTTCTGCGCCAATGCTCTACACCTTCTTTAATAGCCATTCCCTGTAATACCTGACTGATATACAACAGGCTTTTAAAATCCTTTGGATAAAGAAAATTATCTGAAATATAGTGAAGGATTTTTCCATTTGCTGCTTCATTTTTCTGATGGCTTTCCATTACTTCTGTAAAAATATTTCTGTCTTCTGGCAGAGTAAAGGACTCAATTGTTTTTAAGCATGGAAATGACTGAAATCCAAACTCAGAACAAAAACGAAAGTAATAATTTTCATAATCTGTAAAAGGTTTTTCTCCATGCCATACATCCCAGTAATGGCGGTCACCTATATTATCATTGTCTGGATTTTCAAAATTGCCACCAGAAGAAGGGGAGGAAGGCCAGTAGAAAGTTACATCATCTTCACTTCGCAGGGCTTCTGGTATGATATTTTCAAACATTGTCAGGTAATCCTGCCTTAGTGCATCAGAATGATCACAAAAACCACCCCAGTGTGTCCATGCAGATTCTATTTCGTTATTTCCACACCAGATTCCAAGGCTTGCATGGTGGCGCAGGCGTTTTGCGTTGTCTTTCGTTTCTGCTATAATATTTTTTTGAAATTCCTCTGTCAATTCGTAAACATTGCAGGCATACATAAAATCCTGCCAAACAATCAATCCCTTTTCATCGCAGTAATGATAAAAATCTTCCGATGGATAATAACCACCGCCCCAGATGCGAATACAGTTAAATCCTGATTCTGCTGCTGTATCCAAAAGAAACCGGATTCGTTTGGGGGTAATTCGGGAATAAATACAGTCCTCTGGAATGTAATTTGCACCTTTTGCAAAAATCTTTATTCCATTAACACAAAAAGCAAACTCCTGTCCCCAATTATCTTCTTCCTGACTGATAGTTAGGGTGCGAAGGCCGATGTGATATTGCTTTTCATTTAAAAGTTCTTTTTTATCAAAAAGCTGGACTTTTACTGTGTAAAGAGGCTGTTTTCCGTAACGGTTTGGCCACCAGAGCTTTGGGTTTTCCACCAGGCATTTTCCATTGGGAAAAGGCAGATTTTTCTTTTCTGGTGTTATTAATTCCATGTGTATGTTTAGTTCTGGCAGCTTTCTTTGTGCCTCACGGAAAGAAAGTTCTATTCCATCTGACAGTTTTACAAAAGGCTCTGCATAAATTTCTACCTGTTCCCTTGCATGCTTCTGATGAATTTTTACATTTTCAAGACTTGCCTTGTTAAATCCACGAATATAAATATCTCGCCAGATTCCCATATCTGGAAGTTGTGGACCCCAGTCCCATCCAAACATGGAATGTGCTTTTCTGATATACTGGTTATTTTTCATAGCGCCACATGGTGTATAATGGATTTCTTTTCCAGGCTCTGGAATGTGCTCCTCCATATAACGTATGGCAGAATGTATATGGATTTTTAGTTCATTTTCTCCATCTTTTAGCAGGCTTGTACACATAATCTGATAACGCAGATGCATATTATTTACCTTTTTTAGCAAGACTCCGTTAAGGAAAATATCTGCCACTGTATCAATCCCATCGCAACACAGCTCGTAAGTGTATCCTTCCTGTTTTTTACACGAGAAGGTTTTAGAAAATATAAAATCCTGGCGCAAAAATTCTCTTGTGGGGTATTCATTTTTTCGATAAAAAGGATTTTCTAATATCCCTTGTTCTGTCATTGCGCTAAGTACTGAACCAGGCACTTTTGCTGGACAGCTTATTTTTCCATCCCCGCTCTTTATATGCCAACTGCCATTGAGCATTATGCACTGCTGTTTTTTCATATTCTACTCCTTTTTCTATGGTTTGTCTGCGCCGTGTTCAATTTATTTACCGTTCCTTAGCTGATTATATCATACGGCGGGCAGCATCTGCAACTTATAGTAAACGAAAAAACGCTTGCGTTTTGCTTCGTTTACAGCGCTGGATACACGCTGCAAAGCAGCATAACTTCCTATGTGTATCCGTGCGCATCCATTATAGTAAACGCATGTATTTTATGCGTTTACTATAACTAAAAAAGTAACTTGACAGTTTTGGGCTATTTTTATATTATGATATTCAGAAAAAGCATTCTTCGCAATTTGTTCATTTAATTATAGTTCTATAATTTTTGAATTATACAGCAGGCAATATGGAAATTATTTATTTAATCAGGAGGTAAGCAGTATGGCACAAGCACTAATTTTTCTGGCACATGGATATGAAGAAATAGAAATGTTGACCATCGTTGATTTATTGCGCCGCAGTAAAATTGACATTGACATGGTATCTGTTACGGATTCTCTGGGAGTGACCAGCTCGCACAATGTAACAATCCAGGCAGATGTATTAATAAAAGACGCCGATTTTGACAGCGCAAAGATGATTATTCTTCCAGGGGGAATTCCGGGAACGCCGAATCTCCTGGCATGTAAAACATTGACCAATAAGATAAAAGAGTTTGCAGCAGAGGGGAGATGGCTCTCTGCAATCTGTGCGGCACCAACGATTTATGATGAACTGGGATTGTATCAGGGCTGTAAAGCGACCTGCTATCCTGACTTTGCGGATAAGTTAAAAGACGCCGTTTATGTGAAACAGCCTGTTGTAGTAGATGGTATTTTTACGACATCTCGCGGGGCTGGTACTACTATTGAGTTTGCAGCAGCTATCATTGAGCGTTTTAAAGATAAACAGACAGCAGATGATATTTTGCAAAAGATTATTTATAATGACACATATGAATAAGAGGACTGCCTGTGTGGGTGTATCGGCAAAAGGGCCGAAGATGTAAAGTTCTTCGGCTCCTTTTTGCTGGATTCATCTTAATCCCCATTCCGCTTCCCAAAGAAACTATCAATCGTTAACCTGGACAATTTATTTTCTGATATTGTATCGAAAGTTTTGGCTTATGACAAGCGGAATTTCAAAATTCGGGGTTTCAGTGGGCAGTTTATATCCCATTTTGAACCTTTTTTTGGCTTATCAGGTAGAGTATTCCCAAACATGCCGCATATAAAATTCCAGCTACTGGAAAAACGATCCAGGAAATCCCCCATAAATTTGTAGCGAAACTGATACCCACATAGATTGCCGCAATAAGGCACCAGTAAATCCAGGAAAAAAAGCCGATTGATTTATTAATCGTTTTTTTTGCTCTTGTATAATCGCCTTCCTCTAATAATTTGTCATAGCTTCCCTGAATCGCCCCAAACCGCATGAAGCAATATACGCCTCCAGAAACAATAACTAACAGTATGCAGATACAACAGATTGCGATAAAATCTTCTGTATCATTGTTGACAAAAAAGACAGAAAGCTTCCTGTATAATTTAAAGTGTAAAGGGAGTTGACCAAAGAAAATACC
>CANSYK010000038.1 GCA_947651225.1 uncultured bacterium
ATAAAATAAGGATGTAACGGCTTTTTGCTGTCTATACACTGTCAAAGACGGGATTTTATCATCTAACAGCATATCGGTCAATTTCTTTCACCTGCAATGCCATGTTCACGGAAATCTCCTGTAAACAAAATTTTCTTTCCGTCAATTTCTATCAGAAACATACAGGCATCCAGAGCAGAATGATCAACCACAAAGGGTGTTACATGAATATCCCCAAATTCAGAAATCTTCCGTCCAGGGCTAAACCCTTTCATCCTCTGTACTCTTGGCAAGCCTTTTTCCACTGTCTGAGGAATAGAATCCAACTTCTCGGTTAGGATTTCCAAAATTTTCTTAGCTGTAGAACCAATATATTGTGGGACATTCCCAGGTATGCTTTTATACATTCCAATATGGTCACCATGATAATGGGTAGTATCTAAGTAAAAATGACAGAGGATACAGCAACATCCTGAAATTTGTAGAGGATTTTAAACAAATAAACGGCATTATGCTGGCAGATAAATTCCATCCTGTAATAGCGAATAAGGCAACAGATATATTATCCGTCATGAATGATAATAACCTTAACGATATCCACTATGATATAGCAAGTTATAAGGTAATTGAAAAGTTAGACATTTCACGAAATGATACACTCTCTGACCTTTTACAGGGAAAACAGATATAAGTCGAAATACTTATGCGACAAATTTGAATGGAGATGCTAATAATGAGTTATACAAGAACCGGCAGGATTTTATGTTTGTTTCACATTTTCTATTTTTATGGCATAGTTACTTTGAATGACATAAGGGAGTATATTCCGGAGAATGAGATAAGCAAGAAAACAATTCTCAGGTATATCAGGTTTTTGGAAGATGCAGGTTTGATAAGACTGTGGTATTCTCACATAGAGAAGGCATATGTACCTATTCATAATAATTTTGTTCCACAACAGGGAGAATTTTATCCGGCAAAATTGCCTGATAAGAAATCCCAAAGATTGTATATGAAAAAAATCATACGGCTATGTACCCTGATGATACAGGTGATGGATTGGGAAAGTTGTGGAGAGAACGATCCTATCGCCTGGTACCGAAAAAAGTATCCTGAATTATCAGACCGTATGCGACAAAGAGATTTTAAACAGCTTAGAGAAATTGGCTATTGTATTACATATTTGCCGGCAGACAAAGATACACCTGCCGGATATGATTACACCTATCCTTATGGTGATGACCTTTTATTGTAAGCGCTCTACAACAGAATACCTAGATGGGGGAAAAAGATGAATTTTTATCATCTTTTTCCCCCTTTGTTTTATGTAAGCTTCTGCCGTTTGGAGAAGCTGTGTTCCAATCCCCTCATGTTTATGTTTTCTTATGATGTTTAGAACAACCTACATGCTAGTGAATAGTAACCTTCTATGACAACCTCTGTCCACACTTAGGACAAAAATCATAATTCTCCAATGTTCGAAATCCACAACTGCTGCATTTTCTCATCCTGACAGAATATCCTGCATTTTGTAATCTTTGCAAATCTTCTGGCTGTATCTGAACCTGCTCACCTCTGGCAATTCTCTTACCAACACTTTTATCCAATCCATACACCGTATGACAGCAGCCTGTCTCCACATAATATTGCCTGTTCCACTTAAAACAGGGGATAAAGAATAAAGACAATACCATATAAGTCATATATACATGATAATTACTATATAAACCACAAACTGGGCAGGTAATTACCTGATTAAAATTCAAATCTTTTCTTCCATTTGTAATTCCCATCAGGAAAAACATAATCCATCATCCCTCTCCAAAAAACGAATCCAACAGGAAACTGTTCTAAAAATGGCAAATTCACTGACATCCCAGTATCTTTTCTATCTCCTTGTGTGGATGCTCCAAATCTGATTGAAAAACCGCAATATGGTTGCTGTCACTGCTTCTGTCTGTAAATGCCGGAAATAAAAAACCGCATTTTGGCTCTCCCGGCTCAAACTCACCCTCCATAGAACAAACCGCACAGATTAGGAAATCATAAACCTCCTCCGATTCATCCTGCCGCTCTTTATCGGTTCCCTTAACAGGAACATCATAACAGGCATGAAATACCATCACTGCATAGTCTTCTTCTGTCTGATACTTTGCTGCTATCATCTCATAAAAAATCTCCATCAATGCATCATTTTTTAACCAGCCAGACTTCATTGCCATCAAAAGCTGCCACATACTGTCCTTTCCCATTTTTTCTTTTGAAAAAGCATATAACTTAAGATTTTCATTGGTCGGAGAAAATGGTATTGTTTTTGCAATTGCCATGTTTTTCTCTTTCTCTTGTATCGGTAGATTTAAAAAATTAGTGTTGAAAGTCCCAAGGTTTTCCCCTTCTTTGTCCATGTAACAGCCAGCAATCCGGGTAAAACAATTTCTCTTTGGTGTCATCCTTCTGGTCAGCTCCAGCATATCTTCCCTGTTTATCATTACTTCCTATCGCTTCCTTCCTGTCCATCTTTTTTCCACTATTTCTTAGGACCTGTCACCCGGAAAAACATCCGGCTATGCTGTCTGGCGCTGCAAAACCAGCAGCTTTTCATTTACCTATACTTTACAACTTATAAGCTGTATTGTCAAAGAAATTTTCCGTTACACTTTTAAAGCCACTTCCATATTGCTTTCCATATTTTTTAAAAAATGCCTATATTGATAATATCCGAACTCTATAGCTGCTATCAAAAAAAGAATGGCGCAACAAAACAATCGATTTCCCTTTTTCCAGTTTTCCAGGCCAACAGATTCAATCGCTGATTTTTTAGCATTTTTTGCCAGTTCTTCCGCTTTTTTATGTTCCTTAAAATTTTGTTTCCAACCATCAAAATCAGACCATTTGCCTGGAATCATTTCACTCACCCAGGAAAGGCTTCCCAGATAATCAAGACGGAGCACATAAGCTGAAATACCATACTGGCTGATAAAATTTTCCCCCTTTAACCGTCTGTCCTCCCCCTTTTCCAGCGGCAGGCTTATTCTGTCAAACGGAATCTGATCTGCCAGCTTCTTTCCGATGATACAACCAGAAGAATCCTCTATTGTCAGATTTTTTCCAAAAGGAAGTACATTACAGGAGGAACCACAGACAGCAATCACATCTGTGTTATAACTCCTTCCACTGAAATCTTCAAAAACATTTTCATTCTTAAGCTCTGTCCAAACAGCGAAAGAAATTCCGTCTTCTGCAAGTTCCTCTGCATTATTCTTATTTGATTTCTCTGTAAAAAAAGATTTTATCCACTGATACGCAAAAGACTCCCCTTCCGCTTCCAGCGTCAAATTCCTTAAAAAATCATTTCCCTGCCTGCGAAAATATCTTCCTGCCAGAAAACAGGCAATTGACAAAAATAGGCATACAACAAACAGAACCGCATACCAGATTTTTCTCTTTTTTAACAACTACTCACCTTCCTTCAAACGCACCCGGTCCCCTGATTCTACAAAACGGTCACTTTCTGCGACAATACGGCTTTCACTATCCAGTACATCAGGGTCTAATGCGGCATATGTGCCGTTTTTTTCCAACACCTTGATCTCCATTTTTCTTGCAACCTCCTGCTTTCCAAGTATTGTGTCTTCTTTCTGTACCAGATAAACATATGCTTTATTATTATCCTGATATACTGCGGTAGCAGGAACCGTACAAGGATAACTTTCCGACTCCTGCACAATCTGTAGCAATGCCGTTTCTCCCAGCGAAAAGGACTTTGCAGGAAGCAATGCCGTTATCTTCATAAATTCCTGGCTCTCGTCTATCTCCAGAGATGTTACGGAAACTTCTTCTTCCCGTTCTGTGGTATGCAGCGTAACCAAATCACCAGTTGATACATACTTTGCATCTTCTAACGTAAGCTGGCCAACAAATTTCAACCCTGCGCTGTCATCTGTCATATTAAATATTCCAGAATCCGGCGTCCTCTGCCCGACATTTACAAAAATCCCGGTAATCACACCATCTTTTGGCGCTAAAATCTTTCCATTCTGTTTTTGTACTGTCTGTAACTTCTGCAGTTCTTTATTCAGATTTTTTATCGTAATCTGATGAATCGCAGCGCTATTGTCAGCAGGAACATCTGTCATAGCATCTTCTATCGCTCTATTTGCTGCCTTCTCTTCTGCCTTTCCACTTTCCTTTCGCTCCTGATATGCTTTTCTTTTTTCCTCTGCCAAAGCCTGCAATTCTTTTACCAAATCTTCTCCTTTCCCTGTTTCGTTCTTTTTCTCTTTTTTCACTTTCCTCAGTTTTTCTTTTGCTTTATCCAGTTCTTTTTTAGCACGGGCAAGCGCTTTCTCATTTTTCTTTTTCAATTCCTCATAATCTTTTCTTGCTCTGAAAATCTCCTGCTGCCGCTTTTTCTGCTCCTGCCTTTTATTTGCTTCTGATGCTGCATTCTCCAATTCCAAAGTCCTTTTTTCATCCTGAATTTTAGCAATCTGTTCTTTTAAACTGCTCTTATCAAGTTTTGCCAGAACTTCTCCCTTTTTTACCCTCTGCCCTTCATTTACCTGTATACTTTTCACAAGAAGGTCTGGACATGTCAGAATAGAAATTTCACGGTTCTTTTCAATTCTTCCTTCTGCAGACACACGATATTGCAGTTTCCTTGCTAAAGGAGATACAACGCTTACCTTTGCTACCGTAAAAGTATCTGCCGCTCTTGATGCTACTGTAAAAAGAAACATTACCACAAGCAGCCATACAAAACCTTTTAACCAGAAAGCCGCCTTTTGTCCTTTCTGTTTCACCGTCTCATCCCCTTTCCAAAATGATTCATATCTATCCCCCGTCTTTCTGCCTTTTTTAATCCAGATATTTCCTTAGGATCATACCTTTTACTCCTTTACAGCAGCGGAAGCAATTCCCTGTTCCAGGTAATCCTGCCCCGACAAAAATACAATAACTGCAGGAAGCAGCGCCGCAAAAGAAGCACATAATGATAATCCTGCATTCCCATCCTCAATTTCCGGCAGAAAAAGCGACAGAGGCCACAGGCTTTTTGTTTCTAAAAAAGTCATGGACTGTTCCATCATACTCCAACATTCCAGAAAAGAAAGCACCATAGCAGAAATAATCCCTGCTGCGCCAAGCGGAATACCAAGCCTGAAAAAAATCTGAAATTCCCCTGCCCCATCAATCCTTGCTGCTTCCAGAATACTTTCCGGGATTCCGCAAAAAAAACGGTACATAATAAATACAGAAAAAGTAGAAAATATTCCTGGCAATATTATGGCAGAACTGGTATCTAAAAGTTCCAGCCTGTCAAGTACCAGATATTCTGATAGCATTGTCACCTGAAAAGGCATCATCATCATAATAATATAAAGCATATAAATTATCTTTTTTCCTGTAAACGAATACCTTGCAAGCCCCCATGCCGCCGGCATCCCAAAAATAAGCTGGCCTGCCAGAATACCACCTGCAATTTTTACAGAATTCCAGAACATTTGAAAAAATTCCGGCGAATCCAGTAAAAGCTCCACTATATTTTTCATAGTTGGAAACACAGGGAACAATTTCCAGGAAGCATATCCATCCCCTTTTTTTAAGACAGGAGCAACACACTCCACAATCTCCTGATTTCCCATAAAAGTACCCGCCAGAAGGAACAATACCGGACTGATTTCTAACAGGGCAAAAGAAAACAAAATAACATACCGTATTACTTTTTTCATTTGAAATCCTCCTCGTACCATAACTTCAAACTTCTTTATCCCAGCTTCTTTGCAGCAAAAACACAAATACGACAAGCACGATACAAAGCAGGACAGATCCTGCCGCCATTTTGTCAACAGAAAGTTCCAAAAACCAGTTATTAAATACATGCTGTAAAAGATAAATCTTTTCCTGCGGATAATTTCCCACCACCAGATATGCCTCACGGAATACCTTAAACGAATTCAGAAAAGATAGAATAATAATGGTAAAAGCCACGGGACGGATATTGGGAAGCGTAATATAAAAAAAACATTTCCATGCCCCTGCTCCATCTACCTTAGCCGCCTCATATATACTTTCTGAAATCCCATGAAGTCCTGCCATCCATAAAATCACATCATATCCAAGATTTTTCCAGATATAACTAAAAACCAATACACCAAAAGCTGCCCCCGAATTCATCCAATCTTTTCCCTTCAAATGGAAAAAAGAAAGAATCCCATTTAACATACCAGACTGGTCAAAGACAATATTCCAGAGAAGCACCACGCTTGCCGCCGGAATGGCAAGAGGAACCAGGTAAGCGCTCTTTAAAAAATTTTTTCCCTTTTCCTGCCCCTGTAACAAAACAGCAATCCCTAAAGAGAGCCCCAACAATAATGGCAGGCAGACAAGCACAAAGCGAAGGGTGTTGCCTGCCGCCAAACAAAATGCCTGATTCGAAAGTACCTGATGGTAATTTTTCATTCCGGCGAACCCACTTCCAACCGCCTGTACAAAAGAACGCCTTACCACATCCCCAAAGGGAATCACATAAAAGACAAAAACTCCTAAAAGGCCTGGCAGAACAAATAAAAAACCTGCTTTCTTCCTCTTTACCATCGCTTTTATCTCCTCATCGCTTTCCAATCGTTACTATTCTGCCAAATACAGATTCACCTTCTGCAAAATAGCCTCTACCGCACTTTCCAATTCCTGCTCCCCTAACAGATATTTATCCCCCTGCTCCAAAACAATCTCCTGAATCACACGGTTTGTCATAGAAGGCTGTGTCAGGCTTTTTACAATTTCAGTCAGTTTATCTACCTCTTTTTGCGTCAGATTGCGGTATTCAAAACCATATACCTCTTCCCCTCCACCATCTCCAAATGCCATAGACAGTCCTTCCTTTACATGAGGGTCATCCATTTTTTCTTTGCAAAATACGTCAAAAGCTGCTATGTTAACCGGAAATCCCGTTGATTCATTGGTATTATCTGCCTCTGCCTGCTTGCCAAACAGGAACTTTACAAACAGCTTTGCTGCCTCTGTATTTTCTTTTGCCACCACACCAGCCGACAGATATGGAATATAGGATTTTACAGTCTCTCCATTCATCAGGCAATAATCTGCTTTTGTCTGGCTCCATGTGCTGCACATCCCCTGGAACTCCAAAAAGCTGGTAATAGAACCAAAAGAAAACTTGCAGCTTTTATTAATCAATGCAGCACTGTCATTCGTCCCAGTCTTTACGCCAGAAGAGGTTCCATCCCCAATGGACGCATCCCTGAAATCTTCTTTTTTATCTGATTGATCAACATTATAAATCCGTTTTGCATTTTCCAGAAATTTTGTCATTCTCCCCTCATCAAGGCTGCCATCTTCTTTTTGCCATGTGGCAGAATCCGCATAATACAAATCACGGAGTAAAGTCTGTGTTCCTTTATGCCCTGGTATCACATTGGAAGAACTGTCTTTCTTCTTTAGTTCCTCTGCCCTTTTTGCAATATTTTCCAGACTTCCCCCTGCTTTTAGCGTTTCCTTATCCCCCTCAACAATGGAAAACAGAAAACGGGCAGGCATGGCATAAATCTTTCCATCCTTTTTACTTCCTTCTATAATATTGGAAAAAATGCCCTCCTCTTTCTCTACCTCTTCTACAATATTGGTAATATCCTCAAGCACCCCTTTTTCAATATAGCTGTCCACCGACATACCGTCTAAAATCAAAACATCTGGTCCTTTCTTGGCAAGAATATTCGTATTCAATACCGACAAAGCATCTTCCAGTGTCACGCCATCTTTTCCAGACAGGCCAAATTCCAGATTCACATGAATATCAGGATTCTTTTTCTGAAACAAGGCCACAGCTTTTCTCAGATAGGAAGATTCATCTAATGCATAAACTGTCAGCTCCTGTTCTGGCACCGACGCCGCTTTTTCATCATAAGAATAGTAGTAGAACTCCGAACCGCTTCCTGCGATAAAAATATTCTCATTATCAAAAACTACCATATCCTGCAATATCACGTCTCCACTGCCAAAACTTGTAAAAGTGCTGTCCATCAACTGTTCAATCACGCTTCCGCCCCTCGTGAAATGGAAAATTCCATCTGCATTAGCAAACAATATATCATTTTCCTGTGTTCCCTCTGAAAATACCATCGGCTGCCCCGAATCGGTATCCACAGATGCCAGTTTTTTATCCTTTATGATTAAATCATTCAGAGTCCCCTCTTCTTCCAGCAATTCCTGTTTCTCTGTGTCAAACAAAAAGATACCTTCATTATGTACTGCCAGCAGAAGTTTACCTGCTATTCCAAAATAGTTAATTCCCACTCCTTTAGTGTCAAACAATTTCTTACAGCTTCCATCGTCACCAACCTCCAAAAGAGTTCCCTCAAAATCTCTGACAATCAGCCTTCCATTGGCATCATAAGCTGCCTGTAAAACCCGGTTTTCCTTGCTTTTTTCTGGTAATGCAAGAGAAATGGCTGTTCCTTTCCCTTTTGCATCAACAAGATGTGCTTTCACTGTTCCATCCTCTGGATAATCAAAAAATGCTGCCGTTCCATCTGGTGACATTGCCGCACATGGTTTATAACCGGTTCCTATATTCTTTATTTTTGTTTTTTTCCACTTTTTTCCAAAGTCTTTGCCCTGCAGAAGATAATAAACCCTTTCTCCCGAATCTTCACCTACCGCACCAAGACTTCCATCTGACAATTTTTTTAATGATTTTATCCTGTCGATTCCATCAGGAAGTGTTATTTCATTTTCAAAAAAGCGCCCGCTTCCTGCCTTTGCCTCTGTTCCCTGCCCCTGCTTTAAACCGCCTCCATCTGTTTTCTTTTTTTCCGTCCCGCCACTGCTGCATCCTGCAACCAATGTTACCACCATTGCCAGCATCATAAGCAGCGCTGTCAACTTCCTTTTTTTCCTCATCCTCTCAAATCCCCTTTCCTTATAGAAAATTTTCCTGTAAAAAACCGTATCATAGCTTTTCGATTTCTTACGATGGTTTGTAACAACTACTACTTTACCCGTAGTTTCTTTAAATAATCTGAAAATCTTTCTTTAATTTCCCAAAAAATTTAAAGGAAATTTTAAGACTTCTATGGTATGATGCTACTGTAACATCTTTTCCAAGCAAAAAAGACGGGGTTTAAAAATGAAAATTTTATTAATTGAGGACGATAAAAATTTATGTGAACTGCTCCAATACCAGCTGCAAAAGGAAATGCACCAGGTAGATTACTGTCATGACGGCCGGGATGGCCTTGATTTATTTTTACAAAATGCACATGATCTGGTATTACTGGATCGGATGCTGCCCACCATGAACGGGCTTCTTGTCTTAAAAAAAGCACGGAATGCAGGGCTTACGACCCCTGTCATTTTAATTACTGCGTTAGGTGAACTTTATGACCGAATTGAAGGGCTGGACAGTGGAGCTGATGATTATATTGTAAAACCTTTTGAATATGAAGAACTTTCTGCCCGAATCCGTTCTCTGGGGAGGCGGAGCGGAAGTTTTGAAGACAATGGCCTTTTACAGGTTGGAGATATCACTTATGACAGCTCGCTTCGGATTCTGTATGGTCCAAAGTGCGAACTGCAGTTATCTGGCAGGGAAGGGCTTTTATTGGAAGTCTTTCTCAGAAATCCTTCCTGCACGATAAAGCGTATGGTTATTTTTTCAAAAGTCTGGGGTGTGGATGCCCCGGTGGAAGAAAGCAATTTAGATACCTATATCCATTTTTTAAGAAAACGGCTCCGCTATGCCGGAAGCCGCTTAAATTTAAAGACAATACGGGGTAACCTCCGTCTGCCTTTTCTTTGCAGAAGACAGTATGAAAACAAATGACTATTCTGCCTTTTTACAACAGTTAAATTCTGCCCTGACTCATTTACAGGAGCAGGAAGCCATTTCCCATGAATGGTTGAATCAGATGCAAAAAGATGGTTCTCTTTTGCTCTATCTCTATGACAATAACAAGCCTCTTTATTACCAGGTCTATCACCAGTCAAAACAGGAACTTAAGGCAGCAAAAGAGGCAGTTTCTATTGCGAAAAAGAAGCATCAAATGGATATTTTTTCTGGAAATGTCCATCAAATTATCGCCCATACAGAATTTGATTTTACTTCCTCTGACAAAGAAAATTACTATGCTTCTGCTGGCAAATGCAGATTCTGACCACCTTCCCATGCAAATGGAACTATGCCAGCCAGATGAACTCCTGCTAAATGCCTATGAAAAATATGAATCCCTTGCTGCCAAAAAACAGATTTCCCTGCTCATCTCACTTCCAGATACACTCTTTCCAGACTGCTATTGCGACAGGGAACGCATCATGCAGGTATTTTCCATCCTGTTAGATAACGCCCTTTCCTATACCCCCTCTAATGGAACAATACAGCTTTCCCTTACACTCAATAAAGCCTTCCTGTGCTTTGTTGTTTCTGATACCGGATGCGGCATTGCAGAAGAAGACAAAAAGCGGATTTTTGACCGCTTCTACCGTTCCGACCAGGCGCACACTGATAAAATGCACTTTGGCCCTGGTCTGTGTATTGCAAAAGAAATCGTTACAGCACATCAGGGCAAAATCTGCGTGGAAGATTCTGCTGAAGGCGGAAGCTGCTTTTTCGTGGAACTGCCAATCCATTGTTAACCACTTGTTAGATGCAAAGAAAAAAAGATGGTTACTATTCACGGAATAGTAACAAAAAGATTGCATTTGTATGTAAATTATTGTAGAATAATGGCATTATAAAGTGAAACGGCACTTTTTTGCCACCGGGTAAAAAAGACAGGATGCTGTCAGGCGATTAACAGAATCATTTCCTAAATCTTGTTTGCAAATAAATTTTCAAACAAGATTTAGCTGACAGTTCCAAAGCGTCAGACTTTCTATCATTAGGTCATAGAGCGTGTTAGAGAATTTATTTTCAAACACACTAGAGAAGATAGGAAGGTCTGGCGTTTTTTTGTGAAAAGCACATTCAAAATTAAGAAAGACGGGGTATAAAAATGAAATCAAATCTTAAAGAATTTATCCGATATGTCTCCTTGGACGTTTTAGGAATGATTGGTCTGTCCGGTTATATCCTTGCTGACACCTTTTTTATTGCAAACAAACTGGGTGCCAATGGTTTGACAGCATTAAATCTTGCCATTCCCATTTACAGC
Organism: uncultured bacterium; assembly: GCA_947651225.1. Classification (GTDB taxonomy): domain Bacteria; phylum Bacillota; class Clostridia; order Lachnospirales; family Lachnospiraceae; genus Butyribacter. The sequence continues at coordinate 11,145 of CANSYK010000038.1, forward strand.
TTTATTCATGGAGCCGGACTGATGCTTGGAATGGGTGGTGCAACAAAATATTCTATTTTAAGAGGACAAAAAGAGCATAAAAAATCCAACCAGATTTTTACCAATACACTGTATCTTGCAGCCATCTTTGCAGCTTTTTTTATTCTTACAGGAATCTTTCTTTCTGGAAAAATAGCTGCTTTCTCAGGCGCTGACGGTGCTGTTTTTTCAATGACCAAAACTTATTTGCAGATTATTTTGCTCTTTTCCCCTGCATTTCTGCTCAATGAAATTTTCATCTGCTTTGTAAGAAATGACAGCAATCCAAAACTTTCCATGCTTGCGATGTTAACAGGCAGCGTGTCGAATATTTTATTAGACTACCTTTTCCTGTTTCCACTCCATATGGGGATATGGGGTGCGGTATTAGCAACAGGCTTTGCCCCTGTCATCAGCATCAGTATTTTATCAAAACATTATTTGAAAAAGCAGAATCAGTTTCATTTGGTAAAAACAAAGTTTTCCCCTTCCCTGATTGGAAATATACTGTCCCTTGGACTTTCCTCCCTGATTACAGAAGCTGCCTCCGGTATCGTTATAATTGTTTTTAATATGCTGATCCTTGACCTAAATGGTAATACAGGCGTTGCCGCTTATGGAGTGATTGCCAATTTATCTCTTGTGATTCTCTCCATCTATAACGGAATTGCCCAGGGAACACAGCCGATGATAAGCCGCATCTATGGAAAAGGGGATCAAAACGGCTTACGGCAGATTTTGAAATATGCCGTTATAACAACGGAAGTCCTTTCCATCTGTATCTATCTTTTATTCTTTCAGATGGCACACCCGATAGTAAATATCTTTAACAGCGGGCAGAATATGCAACTGCAGCAGATTGCCGTTACCGGACTGAAATTATATTTTACTGCCATCCCCTTTGCAGGCTTTAATATTATTCTGACAATATATTTTGCCGCAACAGATCATGCACTGCCAGCGCAGGCAATTTCCCTGACAAGAGGATTGTTTCTAATCCTCCCTGCAGCTTTCTGCCTTTCCTGGCTTGCCGGAATGACAGGAATATGGCTGTCCTTTCCCATTACAGAAGGCATTGTAACTGTAATCAGCAGTTGTTACTATTCACGGCTATCTAAACATCATGCGAAAAACCATCCGGCTATGCCATAAAATCTGCCCGTTTTGTCGGTATGAGTTGAAAAGATTGCCAAAAAGTGCTATTTTATTATGTAGAAAGGCTTTGTTTCACAATATCTTTCAATAACCCAAAGATGCCATGAAACAGAACTTTAAAAATGAGTGGTATAAAATTATTTATGGAGGTAAACTATGGACTTTAAAACAATGTATGAAAACAAGTTAACGACTGCGGACGAAGCAGTAAAATCAGTAAAATCCGGAGACTGGGTTGATTTTGGCTGGTGTGTCACCACGCCGGTTGCACTGGATGCTGCCATGGCAAAAAGACTGCCGGAACTGACAGATATCAACTTCCGCGGCGGAATCTTAATGTGGCAGCCGGAAATTTTCCAGATTGAGGAGCCTGCAAAACATATGACCTGGAATTCCTGGCATATGGGTGGTATTGAGAGAAAAGCAATCGCACAGGGATTTTCTTTCTATGCCCCAATCCGCTATTCAGAACTTCCACGTTATAACCGTGATTCAAAAACCCCTTCTAATGTGGCTATGTTCCAGGTTGCACCAATGGACGAGCATGGTTTCTTTAATTTCGGGCCAAGCGCCTCCCATATGGCAGCCGTATGTGAACGTGCTGAAACAATTATCGTGGAGGTAAATGAAAACATGCCTCGCTGTCTGGGTGGTTTCGAAGAATCCATCCACATCAGCAAAGTAAATATGATTGTAGAAGGCGACAACCCTGCCATTGCTTCTATGGGCAAAAGTGCCCCAGCTACAGCAGTTGATGAAGCCGTAGCAAAATATATTGTCAATGAAATTCCTAATGGGGCATGCCTCCAGCTTGGAATTGGCGGTATGCCAAACGCTGTCGGTTCCCTGATTGCACAGTCTGATTTAAAAGACTTAGGTGTACATACAGAAATGTATGTAGATGCCTTTGTTGACATTGCAAAAGCCGGAAAAATCACTGGAAAGAAAAAGAATATTGATAACGGGCGCCAGGCATATGCATTTGCAGCAGGAACCCAGAAATTATATGACTATTTGGACAACAACCCAGAGTGTATGAGTGCCCCTGTTAACTATACCAATGATATCCGTCAGATTTCTGCTTTAGATAACTTTATTTCTATTAATAATGCAGTCGATATTGATTTATTCGGCCAGGTCAACGCAGAGTCTGCCGGAACAAAACAAATCAGCGGAGCTGGCGGACAGCTCGACTTTGTACTTGGCGCTTACCTTTCAAACGGCGGCAAGTCATTTATCTGTATGTCCTCTACTTTTACCCAGAAGGACGGCACTGTAAAATCAAGAATCAATCCTACACTGAGCAACGGCTCTATTGTTACCGATACCCGTGCCAATGTACACTATTTTGTTACAGAATACGGTATTGTAAACTTAAAAGGACTATCCTCCTGGCAGAAAGCCGAAGCAATCATATCCGTTGCACACCCTGATTTCAGGGATGAACTGATTGCCGAAGCAGAAAAAATGCATATCTGGAAACAGAGTAATAAACGTTAACTGAAGAACGCAAAACAGCGTTCTTTACAGATCCTTAGCTCCCCTAAGACTTTGAAGGGGAGCTATTTCAAAATATTTCCCTAAAAGGAGAACTGTTCTCAATGAAAGATATTACCATAACAGAAATTGAAAGTATGATCAAAGAAAAAGGAATTAAATATACTGTTATCGATGATCGAGATTTCGATCAATCTACTATAAATAAAGATAAAAAAACAAAAACACTTGCTATTAATTTCAATGATGATGGGATTGTCACAGGATACACATTATATGAATAATGAAAAAATAAGAGAAAAGGGAATAAAACCTGCCGCTACATAACAAGAGCTGGTTTATTATGTAACCAGCTCTTGTTATCAAATAAAAGAAGCGCCCTGCTTTCTATCCAAGTTTCTTATCTGCTTTTTCCTGAAACTTGTTATTCACAATAATGAATCGCTCATGGATTCCTTCCCCAATCAAACCTGTTTCATCATAAGCTTCTACTTTAAAAGTAAGTTTCCTTCCTTCTACACTTTCCAGTTCTGACTGACAGGTAATTTTCATGCCGACTGGTGATGCTGCCACATGCTTTACATTCATCAAAGTTCCAACACTTCCCGAACCCTCGTCAAGATCCGAAGCTACGCTCTTATATGCTGTTTCTTCCATTAACGCAATCATGGCAGGGGTTGCATAAACGTCCAGTTCACCGCTCCCCATTGCCTTTGCCGTATTTTCCTGTGTTACTATACTTTCCCCCGTTCCCCTGATTCCCTTTTCTAACATAAGTTAATCCTCCTCAAATGTGACAACGACATAAAACCCACGTTCCGTATGTTTAACTTCTTTGACAATTCCTGTCCTTGTTTTCAATCTTTGATTTACTTTATAACAGCCAGACATCGCAACTGCCGGTTCAATAATATACGAATAGTTTAGTGCTGTTTTCTTTTCACTGATTTCTACCGTATCGCCAGCCGAGACAAGCCCCGGCCGCTCCATTTTAAATGTCATTTCCCGCATTCTAAAACCTCATCCTCATTTATCAGCATAGTATTCCATTTCCACCACTGCAATAATAACTACTGCCGCAGCAGAAATTACACAATACACTGGTATAACAGATTTGCATACAAAAATCTCCTGCATCCATATGGTTCATTTGATATGGATTCTGCATTTCCTGATACCAGGTTCCACCAGCTTCCAATTGTGCCACAAGCTGGCGGTACTGCAGATTCTCCGGCTCCAAAAGTACCGCTGTCTTCGCATGTTCCAATGCCATAATATTATTTCCCATGCCGGCATTGGCAACTGCGCTAAGATAGTACCAGGCTCCCGTTCTGTCTTCCATCTGCCTTAATACATTATCTGCTTCTTTGAAATATCCATTTTGAATATAATTTGCTGCCGCTCTCAGATGCATCTGATAAGCATCCGAATCTGATTCATGGTAAAACTGACGGTTGGAAAATTCCTCAAAACCAGAACGCCAACTTCCCTGCCCTCCCATGTATTCTCTTTCATTCATAATATTCTGATAGGCCTGTTGAATTTCTTTAAATTTTTCCTCTGCTTCTTTTTTATCAGGATTGTTTATATTGGCATCTGGATGATACTTACGGCTAAGTACACGATACGCCCGTTTTACTTCATCATCAGAAGCCGTCGGAGAAACTTCTAACACTTTATATGGATCTGCCATTTTTGTCCTCCCGCTTCTCTCCCCCTTGTTCCCTTTCCTTTCTCTTTTTTCCAATACAGAAAAATTTCTCCCAGACACCTACATACAAAATATTACGTAGTATTCCTGCCTCTTCTATGACTGGCAGCTTCTCAAACTCTCTGCTGGCTTCTGCTATCATCATTTTTAGCAGCTCATAGACCCATTCCTCAAAATCCTTCCTCTGCTCAAAAGCAAAAAAGGGATTATAGCAACACCTCTCCCTGTCCCGCTCCAAATCATCATACGCATCCAGAAGATAAATAAATTTCCCCACATAAAATCCAATTTTTTGCAGGGAAGCCTCCCACTGGCTGTCATAGACAAAAAGCTCTGCACAGATATTTCCGAAACATCCGGCTGCCTCATCCAGATTTTGGCTGTTCCTTTCTTCATAATCAGAAAGATCTTTTAAATACCCTTGAATCCGTGCTGCCTTTTCAGGATATTTTTTGCAGACCTTTCTCCCGGAAGAAAAGAGAAGCTTCCCATACGCAGACTGAAATAAATTCCGCTCATCCTTCCAATCATCCATACATTTATAATAGGTCAGAAAAATGTTCATATCTGCCGCATAGTCCAAATATTGATTTTGTATCACCAGACGCTTTTTAGCAGGATGCAAAACACAGCGATGCATCTTCCTTAAACTCTCTGGCTCATAAAGCGCTGTCAGAAGCAATGCCAAAAATGTCATATCATAATTTAAAGAAAGACGTCCTAAAAAATGATACTGCTTTTTTAAAGCCAGACAAAGTCCACAATAATACCCCTGATACATCTCTAATTCCCTAATCTTAAGTTCTTTCTGATCTGGCAGTACATATCCAAACATAAGGACTCCTTAGAACTGTTTTTCAGGAATTGTCACCAAATAAATGATTGACAATCCCCTAACTTCTTTTAATAAACTCTGTCCTGCATTTTGGACAGGTTATTGCAATCTTTCCCTTTCCCTTTGGAACCCGGATTGCCTGCCTACAAGATGGACATTTATAAATACGATGTGTCCTCCTCTGCTCCATATGGCTTTTTTTCCGTGCAAAAAAGAAACGTACTTTATTGAAGTATTTCATATAGCGTTCATTTTCTGCATAGCGCTTATAATGATTTTTAGACAAAATCCGGAAATAAGCATACATTAAAAGTAAAAGACCTGCTGTGCTGAGTCCGGACCGGATATAAGCTTTCGGGATAAACAGCTCAGCCACCATCAGGATTAATGCAAGTATTACCAAGAAATTGCTGAATTGATCTACCCCATACCGCCCCTGCATAAATCTTGCTATACGTTCCCGCATAATCACTGTTCCTTTCAAAATGCTATCCGATATTTCTATCTATATATTTTAAATAGTTTCTACCAAAATACAATTATCTAAATAGGAACAATTCTAATATTTTTATAAACTGCTTCGCAATTTCTACGGTAAACCATTATGATTCTTTCGCCGCCTGTAATAGCTTTGTTTTCAACTGATAATAATCTGGCGTCATATCCAGATAATGGACATGAGGATTGACAAAACGCTGCTCTTCCTCCCAGATTTCCTCTTTTAACTGATAACTGACATAATTTCTGATTTCTGCCGCACTGACCCGCTCTTTTACAAGCTTTCCACCTAGAAATACCGGCTCTAACAATGGACGGAACGTGCAATTTTCAAAAGAGTGGTTCTTCCATGGCTTTTGGGGGTCAATATAGACTACCGATTTTCCATCTTCCAGCTCTTCCTCCCTACAGGCAATCAGATCCGCAATCGCCTTATGCTCTTTGTCATAAACACGATACAGCATTTTATACCCAGGATTGGTAATTTTTTCCACATTTTCAGAAACCTTTATTCTTGGATCGAAAACACCATTTTTCTGAACAGCCACAATCTTATAGACAGCGCCAAAAACGGGTTCTGATTTAGATGTAATCAGACGTTCTCCCACACCAAAACTGTCAATACATGCCCCTTGGTCAATCAGGGATTGAATCGTAAATTCATCCAGACTGTTAGAGGCTACAATCATACAGTCATTCAGCCCTGCCTCATCTAGCATCTTGCGTGCCTTTTTGGATAAATATGCCAGATCTCCACTATCTAACCGGATTCCCTTTAAGCGTTCCCCCATTGGCCCTAAAACTTCCTTTGCCACACGAATTGCATTTGGAACACCACTATGCAGCACATCATAGGTATCAACAAGCAAAACAGTCGCATCCGGATACATCTGTGCATATTTCATAAACGCAGTATACTCGTCCGAAAAATACATTACCCAGCTATGCGCCATCGTACCACTGACTGGTATATCAAAAAGCTGCCCTGCTAATACGGTAGCCGTCGAAGCCGCCCCGCCAATATAAGCCGCCCTTGCGCCATAAATAGCAGCATCCATATTATGCGCCCGCCTTGCCCCAAAATCCGATACCAGCCTGTTTCCTGCCGCATTGCAAATACGGCGTGCCTTTGTAGCAACCAGCGACTGATGATTGATTTCTAAAAGAATTGCCGTTTCGATAAGCTGGGCATCAATAACGGGGGCAACAACTGTAATAATCGGTTCATTGGGATACATCACAGTTCCTTCTTTTAATGCATAAATATCCCCGCTAAAATGAAAATTTGCAAGATATTCCAGAAATTCTTCCCGAAAAATCTTCTGCTGCCGTAAATAAGCAATATCTTCTTCGGAAAAATGAAGATTTAAGATATAATCAATAATCTGTTCCAATCCCGTAAAAATAGAATATCCTCCATTATCCGGGTTCGAACGGTAAAATACATCAAAAACAACTATCTCCTGCTCTTTTGCGTTAACAAAATAGCCATTGCTCATTGTGAGTTCATAAAAATCCATAACCATGGACAGATTTCTTTCCTCATGCTGGCCAACCATCCCAAATCCCTCCAGACACATTATTTTTAACAACCAAATACATCGCCGCTGTTGCTATTCACGGCTATTCTAAATATCATGCGAAAAACCATCCGGCTTTGCCGTCTGGCGCTGTATTTTCTTAATTTTCTAAATAAGAGAATTAAAAAAAGCACGAGACGGGATTCGAACCCGCGACCCTCGCCTTGGCAAGGCGATACTCCACCACTGAGCCACTCGTGCAAAACTCTTTGTCCGAAAAACCGTTTATAAATATCCTCTACAAAACTATGTCTTTTACTTCTAAACAGTTTCTGAAACAAAGACAATATGTAATTGTCTGGGGAAAACCCAAGCACGAGACGGGATTCGAACCCGCGACCCTCGCCTTGGCAAGGCGATACTCCACCACTGAGCCACTCGTGCATCACTGTGCTCTATCCTGAACACAATGAGTATTTTACATGAATTGACAGCAATTGTCAACCACTTTTTTCAAATTATTTAAAATAATCCACACCTGATTCAAAAATATGCTGGTTTTGTTCTCCATAAATATTCATTGCCACACCATCACCAATACGCTCAGAATGTGCCATCTTGCCGAACACACGCCCATCCGGACTTGTAATGCCCTCAATCGCTGCATAAGAAGCATTTGGATTGAAATCTTCATCCATCGTCGGATTCCCCGCCAGATCAACATATCTGGTCGCTACCTGTCCATTTTCAAACAGCTTCTTTATCATCTCATCGGAAGCCACAAAACGCCCTTCCCCATGGGAAGCCGGAATCACGTAGACACCACCAAGCTCTGCTTTGGAAAGCCACGGCGATTTATTGGTGCAGACCTTTGTATAGACAGACTTTGAAATATGGCGGCCAATGCTGTTCGTAGTTAAAGTAGGGGCATCTGCAGTCTGTGGCTTAATTTTACCATAAGGCACAAGACCAAGCTTAATCAGCGCCTGAAAGCCATTACAGATACCAAGCGCCAATCCGTCCCTCTTTTCAAGCAATTCGTGTACTGCATCCATAATTCCCGGATTCCGGAATACCGAAGCAATAAACTTTGCAGAACCATCCGGCTCATCCCCTGCGCTAAATCCGCCGGAAAACATCAGAATCTGTGATTCCCGGATTGCTTTTTCAAATGCATGGGCAGATTCTGTAATCTGGCTTTCTGTCAGATTGCGGAATACAACCGTCTGAACCTTAGCGCCTGCTTTTTCAAATGCCCGCTTTGTATCATATTCACAGTTTGTCCCCGGAAATACTGGAATAAACACCTTTGGACGTGCTACTTTATTTTTTGCTGTATAAACAGTCTTCGCATCAAATAAAGAATCCTCCAGTTTATCTTGTTTCACGCCAGAACGTGTCGGGAACACGCTTTCTAACCGTCCGCTCCATGCCGTAAGCGCTTCCTCCATAGAAATCGTTGTACCATAGGCGGTAAATTCTGCCCTTTCAGTAATCACAGCAATTTTCTGATATTCTGCCGTAATCTTATCTAAATCCTCTGGTGATACCTCTGCGATAATATCACCGTAATCCTTTGCAAACAGCATTTCCTTGGAAACACTATCTTCTATTGCCACACCAAAATCATTGCCAAATGCCATCTTGCTGACTGCTTCACAGATGCCGCCAAAAGAAACCGCATAGGCAGATACCAACACTTTATCATGTATCATATCTGTGATTTTGCTGTAAAGTTCCATAAGCTGCTTATAATCCGGTAAAGAATATTCATCTTTCTTAATACTGAATTTTACTATTATATTGCCCGCCTTTTTCAGCTCCGGCGTTACAATATCAGAAAGCCTGGCCACATCTACCGCAAAAGAACAAAGTGTCGGAGGTACATCAATCCGGTCAAAGGTACCAGACATACTGTCCTTTCCGCCGATTGACGCAAGCCCAAGATTCATCTGTGCATCATATGCTCCAAGAAGCGCTGCCATCGGCTCTCCCCAACGGGCAGCATCTGAACCAAGGCGGCGGAAATACTCCTGGAACGTAAAACGGATCTTACAGTAATCCCCACCGGAAGCAACAATCTTTGCCACCGAAGAAATCACCGCATATACTGCCCCATGATATGGGCTCCAGCTTGTCAGATATGGGTCCATGCCATAACTCATCATGGTAACGGTATCACATGTACCAGAAGAAACCGGAAGTTTGGCAATCATTGTCTGTGTCGGGGTAAGCTGCTTTTTACCGCCATATGGCATAGTAACCGTAGCCGCTCCAATGGAACTGTCAAACATCTCCACAAGCCCTTTCTGCGAGCAGACATTCAAATCACTTAACGTATCTAACCATGCTTTTTTCACATCCGATACATCCGTTTTCTGTTCAAAATAATTGTCCTCTTTTACAGGCATTGTCACCCGTACATCTGTTTCTTGATGTGCCCCGTTGGTATCTAAAAACGCCCTGGAAAGGTTAACAATTACATTCCCTCTCCATGACAATACAAGCCTTGGCTCTTTGGTCACTGTTGCAACCGCAACTGCCTCCAGATTTTCCTCTGCGGCAAACGCTAACATTTTGTCTACATTTTCCGGCGCAACAACAACTGCCATACGCTCCTGCGACTCTGATATAGCTAATTCCGTCCCGTCCAGGCCAGCATATTTTTTCGGCACTTTATCAAGATCCACGGTAAGCCCATCTGCCAGTTCACCAATCGCAACAGAAACACCACCTGCTCCAAAGTCATTACATTTTTTAATAATAGAGCTGACTTCTTCCCGGTAAAAAAGCCTCTGTATTTTTCTTTCGGTTGGCGCATTTCCTTTTTGAACCTCTGCACCACAAACATCAATTGATTTTGTAGTATGCGCCTTAGAAGAGCCAGTTGCCCCTCCGATTCCATCACGTCCGGTACGGCCTCCCAGAAGAATAATAATGTCGCCCGGATCGCTGTTTTCCCGAATGACATTACGGCGTGGGGCAGCTCCCATAACAGCGCCGATTTCCATACGTTTTGCCACATAATTCGGATGATAGATTTCATTGACAAGGCCTGTCGCAAGCCCAATCTGGTTTCCATAAGAACTATACCCCTGCGCTGCGCCTGTTACAATCTTTCGCTGGGGAAGTTTCCCTTTTAATGTATCTTTCATTGATACAGTTGGATCTGCCGCACCTGTAACACGCATGGCCTGATAAACATAGCCGCGGCCGGAAAGAGGATCTCTGATTGCTCCTCCAAGACAGGTAGCCGCCCCGCCAAAAGGCTCGATTTCTGTTGGATGGTTATGGGTTTCATTTTTGAAAAATACCAGCCACTCTTCTTTTACACCATCAATTTCTACTGGAACAACAATGGAACAGGCATTGATTTCATCGGACTCCTCCATATCCTCTAACTTGCCTTCTGCCTTTAACTTCCGCATTGCCATCAATGCAATGTCCATTAACGAAACATATTTATCTGTTCTGCCTTTGAATATCTCTTTATGGGCCTTTTCGTAATCTTCATATGTTTTCTGAATCAGATCTTTATAATAACCGTCCTCAAATATGACATTCTTTAGCTCTGTTAAAAATGTCGTATGGCGGCAGTGGTCAGACCAATAGGTATCTAATACCCGAATCTCTGTTACAGAAGGATCTCTCTTTTCTTCTGATTGGAAATAATTCTGGATATGTAGAAAATCCTGAAAAGTCATGGCAAGGTTCAAAGAAGCATAAAGATCTTTTAACTCCTGTTCTGGCATGGAAATAAAGCCCTCAAAGATAGAAACATCTGCAGGCTCATCAAAATTCTGAACCAGTGTATCTGGCTTTTCTTCATTGGTTTCCCGTGAATCCACTGGATTAATACAGTAATCCTTGATCCGTTCTGCATCTGCTTCACTGATGTTTCCCTCAAAAATATAAGTCGTCGCAGAGCGGATTACCGGCTCTTCCTTTTCGTTTAAAAGCTTTACACACTGTTCTGCGGAATCTGCACGCTGGTCAAACTGTCCCGGCAGATATTCCACAGAAAAAACAAGTGCTTCTTTTGGCGTATCTAACACTTCTTCGTAGCAAACATCTACAGGCGGTTCAGAAAATACAGTACCAAGCGCCTGTTGATACGTTTTTTCACTTAAATTTTCCACATCATAGCGGCTTAACACACGAACTGCCTCTAAAGCTTCAATCCCAAGATAATTCCGTATTTCTTCTTTCAGTTCTCTTGCACGGACTGCATATGGTTCCTTCTTTTCCACATAAACTCTTCTTACGCTTCCCATTCCTTTTCCTGCCCTCCATTTATTCTTCACTTGAGCCAGCAGCATCAGAGGAATCTTCATTCATCTTTTCCAAATCTTCCGCTGTTACAATATCCGTTGTTACCGTTCCAATGGTTACATCTGTCCATATATCTGTATTTACAACAACATCATAACTCTCTTCTTCCTTCTCATACCATGTCTGGTATGCCTCATTCTGCTTTGCCTCAATTGCGTCGTCACAGGCATTTTTGTACGCTTCATCTGAATTGTTATTTACCATCTTTACCACAACATAATAATTTTCATCCAGAATGGCCTCTGATATCGCACCATTTTTCATTTTTTTAATCTTCTTTAAATTATCTTCTGAAACATAAGACCAGCCGTCTTTTTCTGTAAAGTTTCCGTCTTTTTCCAAAGTAATACTACTCTCATCCTCGCCGAGCAATGTTGTAAAATCCTCTGCTGTCTTTGCCTTTGACGCAATGTCTTCCATCTTCTTTGCAAGCTCTTTCTTCTCATCATCGGTCAGCTCTTTTGTTTCGCCTTCTTCTGTACTTGTTGTCAAAGGTGCATAATAATACTGGATATCATACTGACGGTAATCTTTTTCACTGATATCAGCAATTGCTGCTGCTTCGTCCACATCTTTATTCAAGGTTTCCTGCTGATCCTCTTTAAAACGGTCCGCAAGCGCCCTCTTCTCAAAACGGTCAGTCAATTTAGATGCTGATACATTAAGCTGCACCTTCTGAAGCCAGGAAAGCCCTTCTAATTCTTTGTCTGCCTTTTCCTTTGCATCTTTCTTCTCATCTTCTGTCAGTTCGTATTTTGCATCTACTGCCTTCTGATATAATATTTCATATTGCACTTCTGTATTTAACAGTTCCTGCTTCCAGCCAATCGAATTTGATACGCCGGACATCGTTCCCTCTTCACTTTGATAGTCAGCCTCCCAGATTGATTTACCTGTCATGGACTGATACCATTCATCATATGGCAAATAATTGCTTTCCAACTCATAAATTGGATACATCATATCATCTAAGGTAAGTTTTTTATCGCCTACTGTCACTACAACCTTAGGCTTAAACTGCTGTATAGCGACCCCGATACATAAAACCAGAACCAGCACAACACACAAAACAGTTAAGATAATCGGTTTTAACTCCCTTCCTGCCAGAAAACCTCCTGTCTGCTTTAACTTCTTTTCCGGTACAGCCGAAGAGTTTTTCGCCTTTTTGTCCTTGTCCTGGTTTTGTTGATTTAAAATATTTTTTGATGAATTCATGTCAATTCCTCCACTTGTATTTCTTTCACTACTGTTTCTAAAAACTAATAGTCTATTCTATATTCTAGCGAAAATCCGAAAGAAGTCAAGATATATTATTTATACATCAATTACGAATCTATCCATCTGCTTTCCCTTCTGCCAAACTTTTCTGATTCAGCCAGTAAAGAGCTGTATCACGTTCCACAGATGTTCCCATTTCAGGATGTTATTCCCATTCATACGGCGTATTCTGATAAACATAATAATTAATCCAGTTGCTGTAAAGTGCGTTCGAAGCACCACGCCATCGCAGCAAAGGCCTCTTCTGGCAATCATCCTCTGGATAATAATGTTCTGGCAGTTCCACTGGCAGATTTTTTCCTGTATCTCTTCGATATTCTGTATCCAATGTCATTCTGTCATACTCCAGGTGGCCAAGCACAAAAACCTGCTTTCTGTCTTTGGATATTACAATACACTCTCCCAGTTTCTCAGAGTCCGCCAGAACTACCAAATCTTTACAACAGGCAATCTCTTCATGGTCCATATAAGTATAACGGGAATGTGGAGCAAAAAAAACATCATCAAATCCGCGGAGTAATGGCTCTTTTCGGTGATGTACATAAAATTCATAGACTCCTGTCACCTTTTTCTCCAAAAGGTGTTTATGTATTCCATAGTGATAGTACAATCCTGCCTGCGCCCCCCAGCAGATATGGAAGGTACTGGTCACATTAATCTTAGACCATTCCATAATCTTTACCAATTCCTCCCAATACTGCACCTCTTCAAACTGCATTTTTTCCACTGGCGCCCCTGTTATAATCAGGCCATCAAACCTTCGGTTTTTTACTTCCTCATATGTTTTATAAAACTCATCCAAATGGCTGGTTGGTGTATTTTTTCCAATATAAGATGCCGTCGTTAAAAAAGTAATCTCAATCTGAAGCGGAGAATTCGACAGGCTACGCAAAAGCTGCACCTCCGTATCCTCTTTTAATGGCATAAGGTTGAGTATGGCAATATACAGCGGACGAATATCCTGCGTGGCTGCTCTGTTTGTATCCATCATAAAAATATTTTCTTTCTCCATGATCTTCTTTGCTGGAAGATTACTCTTAACCTTAATTGGCATCTAAATCCACTCCTCTCGTTTCAGAACTAAATAACCTAAAAGTTAGTGTTCCTAACCATTATTTGTTACTATTCATGGCTATCCTAAACACCCTCAAAATTATGAAAGTGTAAACATTGACATAAATTCTTCCTCAGTCAGAACAGGAATATTTAATTCCTTAGCTTTTTTATTTTTGGAAGAATTGCTTGTATTATCATTGTTAATCAGATAACTTGTCTTACCAGTTACACTTCCTGTCACTTTTCCGCCACGACTTTCAATCAGCGCTTTCATTTCATTTCTATTGGTAAAATGGTTTAAACTTCCTGTAATGACAAACTGAATTCCTTCCATATCGCTGACGCTGTTTTCTTCCTCTTTTTCCAGTGTAATAACAGAAAGCAGGTCATCAATTGTACGATTATTCTGTTCGTCTTGAAAAAAGGCAACAAAAGCCTTTGCAATGACGCTTCCAACACCATCTACCTCAACCAGTTCTTCCTCCGTCGCATGGCGCACCCGCTCAAAATCCTGCGCAAAAGACCTGCAAATCAATTTTGCATTAGAAGCTCCAATATTGGGAATCCCAAGACTGTATAAAAAACGGGCAGGCGTTGTCTTTTTCGCTGTCTGGACAGCCTCCCATAATTTTTCATAAGATTTTTCCCCAAAGCCATCCATCGACAAAATTTCCTCTTTATGCTCCTGAATCCGAAACAAATCCCCTAACTGATGAACCAGCCCCTTCGCCAAAAGTTTCTCAATGGTCGCCTCCGACATCCCGTCAATATTCATGGCATCTCTACTGACAAAAAGTGAAATGGATTTCAACTTTTTCGCCAGACATTCTTTATTTTCACAAAAAAGTACCTCCACACCATTGTCTTTGTGAATCTTTGTCGGCTCCTGACAGACCGGACAAACCTTAGCAGGTTCCAGATTCCCGGAACGTGTCAAATTTTCAGCAATCTGAGGGATAATCATATTTGCTTTATAGACCTGAATCGTATCGCCAATCCCAAGCTCTAACTGCTTTACAATACTAAGGTTGTGTACACTGGCACGGCTTACTGTTGTTCCTTCCAACTCCACCGGATCAAAAATTGCTACTGGATTAATCAGGCCTGTCCGGGAAGCACTCCACTCAATTTCCTGCAGTGTCGTTTCCGCTATCTCATCCGCCCATTTAAAGGCAATCGCATTTCTTGGGAACTTTGCCGTCGCACCAAGCGATTCCCCATAGGCAATATCATCAAATAGAAGCACAAGTCCATCCGACGGAAAATCGTTTGTAGCAATTTTTTGGGAAAATACTCCCACTACATCTGTTATATTTTCTGCCGTAACTCTCTCATATTCCACAACCTCAAAGCCCTGCTCCTTTAAAAAAAGGTACTTCTGCTCCTGCGAATTGTGAAAATCAACTCCATTTGCTGTAACTAGGGAAAAAGCAAAAAACTTTACATTCCGCTTTGCCGTAATCTCGTTATTTAACTGCCGCACTGTACCACTGCACAGATTACGGGGATTTTTATACTGCTCTTCTTCTGGCAGCTCTTTGTTAATCCGCCTAAATTCAGAATAAGGGATTACTGCCTCTCCCCTTAAAACCACCTGCTCCCTGCAAGGAATTTTTAAAGGAATATTCTGAAATACCTTTGCATTATTGGTAATTACTTCCCCTATCTGTCCGTTTCCACGGGTTACTGCCTTTATAAGTTCTCCATTTTCATATGTTAACACCACCGTCAGCCCATCTAATTTCCACGACAAAAGACCTTCCTGATTTCCAAGCCATTCCGCAAGTTCTGCCGTCTCCTTCGTCTTATCCAAAGAAAGCATTTGTGAAAGATGCCGCTCCTTTGGCAGTTCGCTTAAAACCTCATACCCTACTTTCTGTGTCGGACTTTTGGCAAGAACAACGCCACTTTCCTTTTCTAACGACACAAGCTCATCATACAATCTGTCATACTCCAGATTGCTCATAATCTCGTCCTGCCCCTGATAATATACCATAGCAGCATGATTCAACGTTTTTACAAGCTCTTTCATCCGATCTGTTTTATTTGACATGATATTCCCTCCAACCGCATTCCCGTTTCAATTCTTTAATTTCCTGTGCCGTCAACTCCCGGTAACGGCCTTTTTTTAAGCCCTCTAAAGTAATATTCATTACCCTGTCCCTCCGCAAATATACAACACGATATCCAAAATACTCACACATCCGCCGGATCTGGCGGTTCAACCCCTGTGTCAGAATAATATGAAAACTTGTCTCACTTTCTTTCCATACCTTACAGGGTTTTGTGACTGTATCAAGAATTGGAACTCCTTTTTTCATGCCCTGTATAAATGATTCCTCCACTTTATGGTCCACTTTTACAAAATATTCCTTTTCATGCCCATAGCGGCTCCGCAAAATCTTTTCCATCACTTCTCCCTGATTTGTCATAAGAAGAAGCCCTTCTGAATCTTTATCTAACCTTCCCACTGGATAAACCCGTTTGGGATATTGAACATATTCTACCACATTTTGAATTTTTTCTCCATGTTCCGTGTCTGCTGTTGTACAGACAACCCCTTTCGGCTTATAAAAGGCAAGAAAAATCTCTTCCCCTTCCCTACTTACCACCTTTCCATCAACTGCTACTTCCTGCCCCTCTGACACTTTATCACCAGGTATAGCAGTTCGCCCCGCCAATAAAACACGTCCCGCCTGAATCAATCGGTCTGCCTCCCGCCGGGAACATATTCCTGCCTCACTCAAATATTTATTAATCCGAATCCCTTCCATTACTTCCTCCACGCACACACCATTATGCTATAACACAATTTTCTGATAATTTAAAAATCCGAGACAGCCAAAGACATTACCACATGTTTTTCTTCGGACTATCCCGGACTTATAAACCCGCTTTTATCTATTTCTTTGTTGGAGAAGGACTTGCAGAAGCTGCGTTTCCTCCCTCCTGACTAATATTTTCATTATCCTCTTCGTCGTCTTCCAAATCAGAGCTTTCTAACATCTGGTAAAAATCACGCACATCTGCATTTTTACTGACAATCTCCTCCAGATTTTTCTGCACGGAATCAATCATCTTCTGAACTTCCTGACTATTATCAAGCGCTTCAATTGCCTCCTGATCCTCTGCCTTGATTGCACTAAGATAAATCGAAAACTTTCCATCCTCATCTGAAGTAATATAAAGTGCGGTAAGGGATGGCGCTAAAGTATCAATATCATAAATCTTAGCTTCGTAATATACATAAACACGATAGGCACCTTCCTGTAATCCCTCATGCAGTATAGTACATTCAATATTTTTATATTCCTCAATAAACTCAGCCTCTGTTACCAGACTTTTTTCGTCCACATGAGAAATATCACTGACGCATTCTGCTAACTCCGTCATATCCACTCTCTGCTTTGCGTCGAAATAATTTTTGACCAGTGTTGTGATACTCGCCTCAATCTCTTTATCAGACATTGTAGACAAAGCACCTGTCGATGGAGCCTTTTCATCCTCCCCTTTCACAAAAGAAAAATTGGTAGAAGGCGCAATCAGCGAAAAAGTTCCCATCCCAATTAACATAATCGCCAAAGTAAAAATAATAATTAATTTTTTGTATCGTAATCGCATAAAATGCGCACATCCTTTCAAAATTTCTTATCGCAAAGTAAAACACAACGCACCTGAAGGGACTCGAACCCCCGCCACATGGTTCCGGAAACCATTGCTCTATCCACTGAGCTACAGGTGCATAAGATTAAAAAAGCGTACTGCTTTTCTAGTATACCACATTAGACTTCAAAAGTAAAGGCATTCGTAAAATAAAATAGAGCAAACTCTCTTTAAAGATTTGCTCTATTGATAATGCGGAAAAAGGGACTTGAACCCTCACTCGGTATCCCGAACATGAACCTGAATCATGCCTGTCTGCCAATTCCAGCATTTCCGCAATTGAATTCTTTCGAACACAAGATATATAATAACATTGTTTGCCAAAAAAGTCAAATACTTTTTTGGCAAACAGCAGTGAATAATAACAAAAACCGTCCAAAATTCTTATTCGGCAAAAAGCAGTGACAATGTTATCTGGCTCTTTTATTTTCCTAAGTCCTGTGGACGTTTCACATCCATTGCTTCATCTGTCATGGTTGCCAGTGATAAACGGATAAAATATCCCTGGGAACTGTCACAGATCGGACAATTCTGTGGTGCTGTCGTCGATTCGATTACATACCCACAGTTTAAGCACATCCAGCCTGTTTTAACATCAGAAGCAAACAGCTTGCCTTCTTTTAATAAATCATAGAATCTCTGAAACCTCATTGCATGGATTTTTTCAACATCTGCAATCATATAAAATTTTCCTGCAATCTGCTTAAAGCCTTCCTGCAATGCAATGTCGCCAAAGTTCCGATAAACATCATCGCTTTCTTTTGTTTCATTTTCTAAGGCATTTTTAAGCTGCACTTCTAAATTCTCGGAAGTATTCACCGGATACGCAGCGGCATCCAGAGAAATCTCCTGCCCTTCAAATTCTTTCAGATAACTGTAGAAAACTTCCGCATGTTCCTTTTCCTGCTCTGCTGTCAGGTCAAATACTTTTTTCACTACGTACAGGTTATTTTTCATGGCAAGTTCTGCCGCAAAGGTATAACGGTTCCGTGCCTGGCTTTCTCCTGCAAAAGCACGCATTAGATTTTCCTTTGTTTTACTGTCCTTTAATTCCATCTTCTTTTCCTCCATACTTATAAAATCAAGAATCTAAAAATGTTCTTTGCTATTAATATGGACATTTGGAAAATATATATACCTGCTTTGCAAAAGAAAAAGAGGACTGTCATCAGTCCCCTATAGGATATCGCTGTTATTTTAATACTTGCGCTTACGAGCTGCCTCAGACTTTTTCTTGCGACGAACGCTTGGCTTCTCATAATGCTCTCTTTTACGAATTTCCTGCTGGATACCCGCTTTCGCACAATTTCTCTTGAAACGACGTAAAGCATTATCCAATGTCTCATTCTCTTTTACGATCACATTTGACATAGTCTCACACCTAACCTCCCCTCAGTTGTAAATTATGCTTCCAATACACAACTGTGTAGGGTAATATTTTACCATGAAAGAAACAATATCTCTCATACGCACAAAAAACATTATACCACATTTTTCAGAAAGGTCAACCATTTTTTTGCATTTATATATCCCGTCTTTCCCAATCTTGAATGCCCTCTCAAAATTGAGAAAGCTTTCATAAGTAGTTTGAAAGGAACTTTCAAACTTTACTCTCTTCTCTTCCTTTTAAAAGATGGCACTACGGCTAACAGTGTCAGCAAATATCCAAACAACAAATCATGCAGATAGCCTTCATTAAATTCACTGGATACTTCTCTTAAATCAGGAATAGACTGGTATGCTGCCACAAAACTGATATCCAGTTCCTGCATCACTTCAACCGCAACAGAAATGTTATGTGCAAAATAAACGGCTACCAGAACAAGCAGGATACAGATTACCGCACCCACAATATTCATTCTGCCTCCAAGCAGTTCAAATCCTTTAAATGCACAGATCATCATAACAAAACCAGCGATTCCCGCAATAAATCCCATCTGGTATATTACAACCCAGAGCACAACGCCAATCAACACACCAACAAAGGCTCCTACAATGCCCGTTATCATGTTTATCGGTTTTTCCTCCATAGGAGGTACAGGATTTTGTCCTCCATAAGAACTTACAAAATCTGCCGCACTCGCATTCTCCTGTGCTCCCTGTTCCTGTTTTTCAAAATTCTCTTCCATTATTTCCTCCTTCATTTGTTTTTTTATCGACCTCTATTATACCATTAAACAGCCTAAATGAAAAGTCTCTTTTATTATTTTTTTGAAATCATCTGTTTTACTATTTATAAATATTTTCTTGCCGATTCTATCCTATCCGGTTATAATAAAAAATACACTTTAAGAAATTACTATTTTTCAAAAAGTCAGGAGGAATACACATGATTTTACAATGCAGCCATATCCACAAGGCTTTTATTACAGAAGTTGTCTTATCCGACATCTCTTTTCATATAAATGAGAACGAAAAAGCGGCAATCGTAGGAGTCAACGGCTCTGGAAAATCAACTTTAATAAAAATTATCATGAACGAACTGTCAGCAGACAGCGGCGATGTCATCATCGCTAAAGATACCAGCATTGGCTATCTGGCGCAGAATCAGGAATATGAATCCAATCACAGTATTATGGAAGAAATGCAAAATGCCAAACCAGAAATCTTACAACTTGAAAAACAGCTTGAAAAACTTTCCGCTAAAATGAATGAGGTTTCCGGTGAAAGCCTGCAAACTTGTATCAGGCAGTTTGATACAGCACAACAGCGCTTTGACCAGTTAAACGGCTATGCCTACCAAAGCGAATTGACTGGCGTCTTAAAAGGACTTGGATTTGCTGCAGAAGATTTTGACAAACCAGTTTCTTCTTTATCAGGAGGAGAAAAAACAAGGGTAGCCCTGGCAAAAATGCTTTTAACCGCTCCTGATTTAATTATTCTTGATGAGCCTACCAACCATTTGGATTTAAATGCCATCCACTGGCTGGAAGGTTATCTTGCCCAGTACCGGGGAGCTGTATTAATTGTAGCACATGACCGCTATTTCCTGGACAAAATTGTTACTAAAGTTGTTGAACTGCGCAGTACCAAAGCGACTGTATACAGCGGTAACTATACAGATTATTCCCTAAAACGGCAGGCAATGCTTGACACTATGATGAAACAGTACCTGAACCAACAGGCCGAAATTAAGCATCAGGAAGAAGTTATTACAAAACTTCGTCAGTTCAACCGTGAAAAGTCAATTAAGCGTGCTGAAAGCCGTGAAAAGCAATTGGATAAAATAGAACGCCTCGAAAAGCCAACAGAAGAACACACCCAGATGCAGCTTCTTTTTACTCCCCGAATACAAAGCGGCAACGATGTACTGACAGTGGAGAACTTGAGCAAAAGCTTCGACAGCGTCCCTCTTTTTGAAAATATAAACTTTACATTAAAACGCAAAGAACATGTTGCCATTATCGGTGATAACGGCACTGGAAAAACAACACTGCTTAAAATTTTAAATGAATTGATTCCGGCCGATACAGGCACTTTTACTCTTGGCACAAATGTCTGTATTGGTTACTATGACCAGGAACATCACGTTCTTCATATGGAAAAAACCGTCTTTGAAGAAATTCAGGATACCTATCCCCATATGAACAATACGGAAGTGCGAAATGTCCTGGCGGCATTTCTTTTTACTGGAGATGATGTTTTTAAACAGGTAAAAAGCTTAAGCGGCGGGGAACGTGGACGTGTTTCGCTTGCTAAACTAATGTTATCCGATGCCAATTTTTTAATATTAGACGAGCCTACCAACCATTTAGATATTGATTCTAAAGCAATTTTGGAACATGCTATTAACCAGTTTGAAGGAACGGTGCTTTATGTGTCGCATGACCGCTATTTTATCAATACAACAGCCCACCGCATCCTGGATTTGACCAATCACTCTCTGTTAAACTATATTGGAAACTACGATTACTATTTAGAAAAAAAAGAAGCCGTCGAGCAGGCACATCAAAATCTGTCCGCTGTATCTTCTTCTGCCCCTGCTTTTACAAAAAACAGTTTGGCAGACGATGAGAAAAAAGAAAACAAACTTTCCTGGCAGCAGCAAAAAGAAGAGCAGGCACACCTCCGAAAAATCAAAAACGAACTGCAGAAAGTAGAAAAAGAGATTGAAACCTTAGAAGAAGAAAATAAAGAAATTAATGAAGCGCTCTGCAATCCTGCAAACGCTACCAACAGTGCCTACTTGCAAGAACTTGCAGAAAAAAAAGCCGGGAACGACTCCCGGCTTGAAGAATTAATGGAACAATGGGAAGAACTGTCTGACAGCTAGAGCGGGTGTGTAGAATAAACTGTGTATTTATCACAGAAAATTCGACACACCACTTTT